>CAKRNX010000064.1 GCA_934371475.1 uncultured Lachnospiraceae bacterium | reverse complement strand
CAATTACAGAGAAGTCGCCTGTTACTACTGCATATGTTCCGCCGTCCGGCAGTGCATCTACAACTGCTTCGCCTGCACTTCCGCCTGCATTGTAGTTATCCTGTCCAAACCATGCAATTCTTCCTGTATCAGGCAGATCACCATTAAAGCAATACACCAGAATACCTGCGCTGATCGCTTCTTCAATTACCGGATCCAGCTCATCAGATACTCCGAACAAGCAGATTGCATCATAACCGGAAGCGATACAGTTCTCCAGTACAGAAGTCCATTTCATAGCATCCATGCTCTCAACTGCAATTACGTCTACTGTACAATTTCTGTCTGCCAGCACTTCTTTTGCGTAGTTCTGTCCTACCATAACAGCTGCGCCAAACGGGTTGGTCTGTACCATAACCGTAGCAATTTTCAGTGGAGTCTCAGCTGCCTGATCTACAGGAAGTGTTCTCAATACTTTTCCGGGATAGGAAAGGTCTGCCGCCGGAGTGAAATCATCTGCCAATGCTGTCATGCTCATTGCTGATACTGCCATTGCTGCTGCCATTGCTAACGCCGTTAATCTCTTTTTCATACCCATTCTCCTTTGCTTCATACATTAGTATAGTTTTTATTTTAACTTCTTCCCGAAGTAAAAATCATGTCTAACGTGCCTGACGTTTCTTTCTGAAGCAGTCGATTGCCACAGAGAAGATAATGACAATACCAAGCACAACTGTCTGCCAGTATCCGGGAACTGCCACCTGCACGAAAAGGTTTTTCAGCAGGGACATCAGAATCGCTCCCAGCACCACGCCGTAGATGTTTCCCTCACCACCGGTCATGGAAATACCGCCGATTACACAGGCTGCAATGGCATCCAGCTCATATCCGTCACCGTAATTGGGGCCGGCCTGTTTTAACTGACCCAGCATCAGAAGTCCCACAAATGCACACATCAGACCGCTGAGAACATATACAAAGATTGTCACGTTATCCGCATTAATACCCGAAAGTTTGGAGGCTCTCTGGTTGCATCCTACCGCATAAATGTTTCTGCCAAGCACTGTGTACTTCGAAAAGATCCATGCCAGGAATACCACAACGAGCATAAACACAACTGCTACAGGAATAACTCCGATATATTTGCCGCCAAACACGCTGATCCATGTCTCGCCGTATTTGATCGGTGAACCGCCTGAAATCAGAAGTGCGATACCATTTCCGATCTTCAGCACACCCATCGTAGCGATAAACGGCGGAAGTCCGATCTTGGCTACCAGAATACCGTTCAGAAGACCAAATGCAAGTCCGACCGCTATGATAATCAGAAGAACAATCAGCGGATTTAACTCTCCGCCCGCACTCCGATTTGCGTAAGTTGCCACGCAGATGGAACATGCAATAACAGATCCAACTGACAGGTCAACGCCGCCGGTCACAATAACAAATCCCATACCGACTGCCAGCACTGCATAGTGAGAAGCCTGCTTCAATACATTAAAAATATTCAGTGTCGTTGGAAACGAGTCCGGTCTGCGAAAGCACAAAAATATTGCGATCGCAATGATAACCAATAGTACTACCATCTCCTGGTGAGCAAAAATCTTTCTCACTGTTCCCCCTGTTGTCCTTTTCTTTTTTGCCTGTTCCTGCATACCGAAACCCCTTTCCAATTAAATATTCTTCCGCCCGTGACCTTCTCCTTCACCTGGCTTTTGTAAATCTAAATTCATTATACTCTATTTTTCTGTTTTGTAAATATATATTGTTAATTTCGTCATTTTTTATGATTTTAAAATTATTTTTTTATGCATTATTCCTAATTCAAGTTGAAAACGTTATATTTTTATTATAAGTTGATATAATCTTTTTTCATGTTTTCTTCTTTTATTTCCTAGATGTGCTTTATAACATTATAATCTTTTTGTGTTATTATTATCATAATATCCCATTATATCTTTCATCAAAAAAGCCTTCGGGTTTCAAAAAATTCTGATCCCCAAAGGCCTGTCCTTTTATATCATTTTTTCTTTCTAAACTATTTTAATCTATTCCAGAATACCCCGGCAGTATTGCAGAGACTATATCAGATGGGGGATTGACTCCCACCACTGATACCAATTTGTTTTCCGCCACCTATAGAGGTGAGAGTCTCTTTCCCATTTGATGTATGTCTAAAAAAAGGCTCTCTGTAAGCTGTAAATTCCAGTTTTCTAAATCCCGCTCTCTTCCAGGAGTTCTTTTACTCTGGCAGCAGAAACTCCCATATTTCGCTTAAACAGTCTGTAAAAATATCCGGCATTTGGATATCCTACGCGCTCTGCAATGGATGCCAGGCTCATTTTATTCTCTCGCATCAGCTCCACCGCATGGATCAAACGCACATCTGTCAGCGCTTCCAGAAACGTCATATCCAATTCCTGGCGAAACAGCCTGCTCAGATAAAAGACACTGCTCTCCGCGTACTGGGCCGTCATTTCCAGGGATACATCCTCCATGTAATTCGCCTCAATATATCCAAGACTTCTTCGAATTTTCTCATGCCATCCCGCCGATCCATCTGCATTTATATCGGTAGGATCTCCAGGTCTCCCTATCTCTTTTTGAACTATGAGCGTACATTTTCTGAGTTCTTCAGGGCTCTGACAGTTCAACACAGCATCCCAGCATTTTTTTCCGTACAATACCGGAATATACTGCATCCTCCGTTCCCGTCCGCTCCAGCACCTGCATTAGTCCAATCCGGATCCGAATCTGCTCCAGTTCTTCTTCTCCCTGTTCTGCCATTTCTGTCAGAAGCCGTATACTCTCATCCATAGCAAGGTTTCTGCTTCGCATCACTTTTCCTGTACGGCTGTCGCCCGTGTTTCCCGCACTGTTCCGCACTCTTTTTATTTTTTCATAACAGAACAGTCTTCCTTTTGACTGCTGCAGGGCGATCCTGCTCTCCTGCACAGCTGACGGCAGCTCCTGCCAGGAATCTTTCCAGCTGCTTATTCCAGCTGACGGCACCCGCTGAAAACTGCTCCTTAATACCTGCTCAATCCAGCTTCCCTCCATGCGGTTCGCATGATCATTTTTTCTGAACAGGCACATCAGCAACAGTCTGCCTGACTTCCGCCCAAAGCACCGACTGCATTTCTTCATCTGCATGATAAACTTCTGTTCTTCTGTTTCATCTGCCCCTTCGCAGTTTATTAATATCACTGCTGCCTGTCCGCTCCATGCCCCGAACCGTTCAAAATACCGATCTGCCCGCTCCGGCGCTACCTCGCCTGTCCAAAGCTCCAGCAAAAATTCCTGCTCCATGGCTTCCTTCATCTCATATCTTATATATTACATCCTGCATGCGCCCGTGTACACCCTGTTCAAAAATGCTTTGGAATTCTTGCTGCGAAGTGCGCGTCATGCATCTGCATGACATATTTCTTCTGCGCACCTCTGCAATCCTGCCGGAGGCTATATCAGATGGGGGATTGGCTCCCACCACTGATACTAATTTGTTTCTCGCCACCTGCAGAGGTGGGGGCATCTCACATCTGATATAAAAAAAGAGCTGCTGATCCATAGACTCTCATCTATTTTTCAACAGCTCTGCATTCTTAACATACCTGTTCCACGCCGCACTCCCGCAGGATACCCCTTAATTTTTCCATCTTTTCTCCGGGAGGCGTCTGTTCCCCGGAAAACTCATACACTTTTCCCAGTGCCATGTATTTACTCTCTCCCATATCGTGATAGGGCAGCAGCTCCACGCAGGCAAGCGGATAACCGGACAAAAACGCACCCATCTCCCGCATATTCTCTTCCGTATCATTCACGCCCGGGATCACCGGAGTTCTGACCCACATCGTCTGCGCTCTGCATTTTAACAGCATCTCCATGTTTTTCAGGATCTGTTCGTTCCCCACTCCCGTATATTTCTTATGCAGCATCGGGTCGGCAATCTTGTAATCGCAGATCATCAGGTCTGTCCTCTCAGCCACTGCTTCCACTGTCTCCCGCGGCGCGTATAAGGACGTCTCTACGGCATTATGGATCCCGCCCTGTCTGCACAGTTCCAGCAGTGCAAGCAGCGATTCATGCTGCAGTAACGGCTCCCCTCCGCTGAATGTCACACCTCCGTCGTCTCCGTAAAACATCCTGTCACGACAAATTTCTTCATAGATGTCCATCAGGTTCTGTTCACATCCGCTGATCTCCAGTGCTCTCTGTGCGCAGGATCTGACGCACAACCCGCAGGCGCGGCATTTTTCTCTCTGGAATCTATGAACTCCCTGTTCTATAATCTGCGCTCCCTGTGGGCACACCGGCACACACGCTCCGCAGCTGACACATTTGTCCGGGTAAAACATCATCTGTCTCCCTAGAATCGCTGACTCCGGATTATGGCACCATCCACAGCGCAGGGGACATCCCTTCAGAAATACAGTCGTCCGGATCCCCGGTCCGTCATGGACACAATAATGCTGAATATCAAACAGACGCATCACTCTCTCAGCTCCATCTCAAAACGCTCAATCATGTCTTTCTGCACATCCCTGAACATATCGGTAAAGTAAATGCTGAATCCGCCTTTGCGCACAATTACCTGGCTGTACTGCTCCGGATTTGCATAGGCTTTCTTTAACAGCTCCACATCCACGCTGTTGACCTGTACCTGCATACCGCCCATTGCAAAATAGCTCTTTAGGAGCTGACGGAATTTTTTCCGGTTTTCCTCACTATTGATGATATTGTCGGGCACATAAATATCAATGGGCATACCGCCGCTGAACCGGACATTGGGCAGCTTTGCTTCTCCAATCATCAGGTCTGTTGGCGTATTCTTGATCGCCCACATGACAGCTCCCGCGTTTTTGCCGAATGCTTCTCCGTCACGCCTGCCATCCAGCGATGCGTATACACAGCTTCCAAACTGTACATTAGAATCGATTGTATGGCAGCTGGGTACAAACCGGATATTTCCTGTATAATTTGCCTCACATCCGTCTGCCAGCGCATCCAGCACAAATGCCGCATTCAGATCCGCCTCTTTCCGTCCCGTCGCATATTTGCCGCAGTGCATCAGTTCCGCATAGATCCTGCCATACTCCGGACTGCCCTCATAATTATGCGCGGCGGCATCCAGCAGCTGCTCTACCGTATACCTCTTTCCAGTATAAACCAGCTCATCCAGGGCAGTCAGCGCATCCGCCGCATGGGCAAATCCCATAGCCAGCACGGTTACATTGTGGTACAGCGCGCCGCGTCCCCTCTTTGCCTCTTCAAAATCAAAGTCCGGTTCATTCCAGAGATTTCTGCCTTCATCCAGCGCTTGCACTGCGCTGTGCGCCCTGTCTCTGGCAAATTCAATGCAGCCGTCCGTGAGGACTGACAGGAACGGATTCGGCCTGTTAAGGGCAATCCAGGCTGCCTTGGACAGATTCTGTTCTGCCACATAGCTGACAAGTGCCATCAGATATCTGCGGTATGCACCCTTAACCGTCTCCAGGCTCGTCGGCTCAACAGACGTCACCTGAGAGATATATTTCCCTACACTCTCCGGCAGTTCTCCGTGCAGCGGCCTGCCGTGATTGAGCGCCAGCTCCAGCGGCAGCGACATATTGACGCAGCATCCCCACATATCTGCCACTTCTTTTCCCGGAACCGCCATGCCCATGCAGCTGTTGATTGCAAAGTCCTCCTGTTCGCAGATCCCGCGGTATCTCATCGCAGCTTCACAGGACTCCTCGCCGTAAAACGTGGGCTGTCCGATCTGAAACAGAGTCTTATCAATCAGCGCGTCATAAATCTTATCCGGTGTATCTTCCCGCATCCGTACTGCCACAATCGGAGCCCGAAGCCGCACTTTTTTCTCCACCTCCAGCAGCAGTTCGGACAGTTCATTCCAGTCCGGCCCCAGATTCATGGTTCCGGAACCGTCCCCATATGAATCCAGCAATACAAAAAATGCGGAAAACAGCTCTATGGCCTCTTCCCTTGTGCGGCCATCTGTCAGCCATTTTCTGTAATAATCCATCAGATAAATATCCATGCGCCCCAGTGATACAGATGCCCAGGAACGGTCAGAAGCCGGTGTGATCGTGTGGATGATCCACATACTCTGCAGTGCTTCAAAAAGATCCTCTGCCGGTTCATACGGCACACGCTCCAGCGCTCCAAGCATCCGCTCCAGCTCTCTCTTTCGCGTTGGTTCTGTGCAGACAGCCAGCTTTTCTTTTGCCATTGCCGCATACCGTCCAGTAAACATGCGAACCGTCCCGATGCTCTCTTTCATGGCCTGCAGATACATGGTTCCATAAGAATTCGCCGGCTCACTCTTCATTCTCTCATTCACCAGAGCTTCATAATACCGCAGTCCTTTCTTCAGAATCTGCGGATAATTCACTGTCGTGTGGGACGGCGTGTAAATGCCAAACAGCATGTATCTTCCGCTGGCGATATGTTCATCTTCCGAGCGGAATTTATATTCTTCGCTTCTGCCAAACTCTGCCTCATCCGCTTCCTCAGCCTGTTTCAGATACACTTCATCCGCATATTTTTCTCCGTAGTTTCCTGCTATCAGATCCGTATCTCCAATTCCCACTGGCAGCAGCTCCAGCGCTCTTCTTAATATCATCGCTTCCCTTAACGGCGCCGCCATCTGCGGATTCTCCTGCATGATCTGACGGCGTGCCAGGCTTACGGACATTCCCTTCGGCTGGTACGTAATTGATTTCATAAACGCTTCCAGATCATATTCCGGAATAGAAAGTTCTTCAAACATTTCCTTCATCCTTATCACTCCTCTGTCATCTGTAAATAATAGCCGGAAATACCGCTGTACTTCCGGCTACTCACAAAACGCCTCTTTACAGTACACATTTTCTGACTGTTCATGAACGTTTTCTATTTCTTACTCTTTTCTTTATGATTACAGTGTCAAAAAGTCTATCCCTGCCTGTCAGCACGTAACAGTCTGTGTCATCTACTGATTCAGTCCATACTCTTCCAGCACCTGATTGATCGTATCTTTCTGCTGCTGTTCCTGTTCATCTATATACTGCTGCACGTTTTCTCCATCAATCATGCTCATCTCCAGCTGAATATCTTCCGACGGAAGTTCCATACCTTTTGCCTGCATATAGGAGATTGCAATCGCCCGTGCACCGATCTCATACGGGATCTGATTTGCCGTGAAATTCATCTCACCAATCTGAACTGCGGATACTGCATCTACCGTTGCATCAAATCCGCCTACAATAACTTCTTTTTCCAGTCCCAGCGCTCTCAGTGCTTCCACAGCGCCCAGTGCCATCTCATCATTGGCCGCCCACACGCCGTCAATATCCGGATTGGCCTGAAGAATCGTCTCCATCACTGTCACCGCTTCCGCACGGTCAGAGTTTGCAATCTGCTCTGCCACAATTTCGATTCCGTCATACGTATCGATCACGCTCTTGAAACCATCCACACGGTTCTGCATCACGTCACGTCCCGGAGTCGCATCCAGCACGACGATCTTTCCTTCGCCGTCTAACAGCTTTGCCATCTCTTCTCCGCAGAGCTGACCGCCCTGATAATTATCAGCTGTGATGGAACATGACACGGTTGTCGATACCTTTGTACCGGACATTACTACGCCAATGCCTCTCTCCATCGCCTCGTCCACCGCCAGATTGATACCATCTGTACTGGTCGGATCAATTTCAATCACATCCGGATTTTTAGCAATCAGGTTTTCAATAATACTGATCTGCGCCTCCGGATCCCACTCGCTGGTTCCCGGGTTTGTCACCTGGCTGAACTCCACGCCAAGGATCTCTGCCATATCAGATGAGCCCTGCGCAAACAATACATACCACGGATTGTTCAGTGTCGGCATTGCCTGTGCAATCACGACCGGTTCCTCCTCTGCCATTACATTCATTCCGCCCAGTGCTGCTCCCATCATCATTCCTGCCACAAATAATACTGTTCTTTTCTTCATGCCGTTTCTCCTTCTCCTTTTTTATTTTGTTTGTTTTATAATCTCAGCTGCATTTTCTGTAACCCCCTTGTCTGACCCTTATGCAACTGAAGTTATTCCATAATTTTATTCTTATTTTCTGTTTTATTTCGCTCTATTCCTTTATGTTTCCCGGAATGCTGCAATCTGTACACTCGCTTTTAAATCAAGCGGATATTCGCAATCCTCTTCGCTGCTTTCCCGCAACTCCCCCGCTGCTTATTGCTTTTCGCAGTAGAAACAGGAGCTTTACTTAATTCGGTTAACTTACTTGATCCTATTTCTTTCTCTTATCGACAAATACAGATACGAGAATAACAAAGCCGAGGATCAATCCCTGCACATAAGGGTTTACATTCAGAAGCGTCAGTCCGTTGTTCAGCACGGTAATCAGAAGCGCACCCATGATTGTTCCGAACAGTCCGCCCTCGCCGCCTGAGAGGCTGGTGCCTCCGATCACAACTGCCGCAATAATATTCAGCTCGATACCGTCCGCCGCATTCGGCTGTCCGGAATTCATTCTGGCTGCCAGTACCAGTCCCGCAACAGCAGTCAGCACACCGTGGATTGCATAGACGGACAGCTTCCATTTCTTTACATTGATTCCTGACATAGCTGTCGATTCTTCATTTCCGCCGATCGCATAAATGTAACGTCCCAGCACGGTTCTTTTCAGGATCACAAATCCGATGACCACAACAAGGATGGCAATAATCACCGGTACCGGGATAAATCCGACCGTTCCCGTTCCCAGATAGGAAAAGCTCTTTGGCAGTCCGGAAATCGGATAACCGCCGGTGTAAATCAGAGCGATACTTCTAGCAATATTGACAGTTGCCATTGTGGTGATAAATGCTGGTATTCTTGCATATGCGATACAGACACCGTTAAATCCGCCAAAGAGCAGTCCGATCACGAGACCGATCAGCACTGCCAGTACAGGACTCATGCCATTTACCATACAGCCTGCTGCCAGCGTTCCTACCAGTGCTTCCAGTCCCCCCACCGAAAGATCAATGCCTCCGGTCAGGATCACAAACGTCATGCCAACGGCCAGGATCAGGTTAATGGAACTCTGTCTTGCAATGTTAATGATGTTGTATGTTGTAAAAAATGACGGCGATAAAATTCCGAATATGATGACCAGCGCAATCAGGCCGATCAGCGCTCCCCCCAGGGAACTCTTTCCGATTTTTAGTTTTTTTCCTTTCATACCACTTCTCCTTTTGCTTACCCCTTTATGTCAGTTTCTCCATCTGTGCAGAGCGTATTTAATATCACTTCCGTAATCTGCAGTTTCCGCTTATTGCTTTTATAATAGAAGCATGGGACTTACTTAATTCGGTTAAAATGCACATTTCATAATTCTGTGTTCATCCAGGTCTTTCCGGTCAAATTCTCCTGAGATAGCACCTTCTTTCATAATAATCACCCGGTCACTCATTCCGATAATCTCCGTCAGTTCCGATGAAATCATGATAATGCCCACGCCTTCTCTGGCAATGTCTTTCATGATACGGTAAATTTCCGCCTTTGCACCTACGTCCACACCCCTGGTCGGCTCATCGAACACAATCACTTTGTGCTTCTCATACACCCATTTAGCAATAGCCACTTTCTGCTGGTTTCCTCCGCTCATATTCTGCGTCCGGATCTCCGACTTAGCCGGATGGATGTCAAACTCCCTAATCAGATCTTCCGTCAGCTGCCTGATTTTTCTGAAATTAATAAAACCGGCTGTGCTGTACTGTTCCAGATAGGGAAGCGCAATATTGTCCTCGACTGACATGGACAGCACCAGCCCCTGAGATTTGCGCTCCTCCGGAACCATGACGATACCGTCCGACTTCGCCTGCAGCGCCGACTTTGGTCTGACCAGTTCCCCGTCCAGGCGGATCTCCCCCTCATCAATCGGATCAATTCCCATCACAGCCCTGGCAAGCTCCGTTCTTCCCGCACCCACCAGTCCGGAAAATCCAAGGATCTCTCCCTTGCGGAGTTCAAAACTGATATTGTGCAGCACGCCTTTGCGCGACAGGTTTTTCACCTCCAGCACCACATCTGTGATCTCTTTTTCCACATTTGGATACTGTTCTGACAGATCACGCCCGATCATCATTCTCGTAATCAGCTCTTTAGAAATATCCTGCTTCGGGATCTGTCCCACCATATGGCCATCCCGCATAATACTAACCCGGTCAGAAATCACAGGCAGCTCCTCCAGTCTGTGAGAAATATAGATTACGGAGACATTCTGCTTTTTCACCTTCTCGATGACAGAGAACAGCTTGTCGATTTCTTTCTGTGACAACACCGCCGTGGGCTCATCCATCACCACAATTTTAGCGTTCAGAGACATGGCCTTGCAGATCTCTACCATCTGTTTTTCTGCTACGCCCAGCTCACTGATTTTCTGTGTCGGGTCAATATCTGCCGAAATCTGTTCCAGAAGCCTTTTTGTCTCCTGATACATTTTCTTTATATCGAGAAATCCTGGCGAACTGTACAGTTCCCGTCCCAGAAAAATATTGGTGGCCACATCCAGTCCCGGCACCAGATTAAATTCCTGATGGATCGTGCTGATTCCTTTCTGAAATGCATCGGCCGGTGTATGGATTTTTTCCTCCTGTCCTGCAATAAAAATCTGTCCGCGATCCGGCTGATGCACACCTGCCAGACATTTGATCAGAGTCGATTTGCCTGCTCCATTTTCCCCGATCAGCGCATGTACCTCCCCATAATTCAGATCAAAATCAATGTCAAATAACACCTGGTTTCCGGAAAATTGTTTGCAAATAGACTTCATTTCCAACAATTTCTCACTCAATTTTATAATCCCCCCATCCGATGTTTGTTTTTTTATTATCTGTTCTGACTATATAATATTTCGTTTCGAAAGTCAATCTTTCGTTTTGATATTACGTGTCGAAATTCATTGTTCATTTTTATGCAACATTACCATATCCGGCACGCTGCTGACCCAGAAAACACAAAACTGCACTATTGTGTTTTGTAACCAATTTGATATAATATTAAGAAAAAGCAGAAAACAGCCAGCAGCCTGACTGAGTCTTTACTTGTTTAATCGATATGCCGCAGCCAGAAAGGGATGCCATGTTTGCAAACGAACGCAGAAATTACATAAAAAAACTGATCTTACAAAACAAAAAAATAGAGGTCTTTCGTTTAAGTACACAGCTGGGAGTTTCAGAAGTTACAATTCGAAAGGATCTGGAATATTTAGAGAATACCGGATTTCTGATCCGGACTCACGGCGGCGCTGTCCTCAATGAAGCGTTTGGTTCCTCCGGCGACAATGGATCTGATCTCACCCCTCAGCATATACAGACCATTAGCAATACCGCTTCCTGTCTGATTGACAACGGAGATCTGATCTACCTCGGAGCCGATACGCTGTGTACTGCTATCGCACAGAAACTTCTGCAGCGCCAGATGCTGACGATTATCACCAATAACCTGGCAGCTGCTGAAACCGTTTCTGAATACCCCAACATTAAGACAATTGTTCCCGGCGGAGATGTGGGAAAAGAG
>CAKRNX010000063.1 GCA_934371475.1 uncultured Lachnospiraceae bacterium | reverse complement strand
CTTCTGCACACCTCTGCATCTACACTCCGTTCCGGTCACCGCAAAACCATTGTCCACCGGACAATGTGCGCCCTGCCGGAGGCTATATCAGATGGGGGATTGACTCCCACCACTGATACTAATTTGTTTCCCTCCACCTATAGAGGTGGAAATCACTTTCCCATCTGATGTAAAAACGAGAATGGATCTTCGTTGCTGTGCAGAAACTGCATCAGCATATAGGCACACATTAAAGCTACTCTCTCTTCCTTCAGGATCCGCCGCACCTCGCTGCGGTCAGCAAGAACCACCTCCAGTTCTTCCGTTTCTTCCAGCCCTCTGCTGCTTACCACACCTTCCGCATAACCGTAAATCATAGAGCAGCATTCATCCGTCATACCGACAGTTGTATAGAATGGTTTCTCATACATCTCATCCGTGTGCAGCGGAGTGAACGCAAGCCCCGTCTCTTCGCGCATCTCGCGGATCCCCGCTTCATGAAAATCTTCTCCCGCCTCCACCAGTCCGGCCGGAAACTCGTAAATATACCCACCAATAGGATAGCGGTATTGTCTCACCAGCACCACGCGATCCTTTTTCTCTCCATACAGAGAAAAAACGACCACGCCGTCCGGCCGATCTTTTTTTCCCTGTGCCTGGCACATTTTTAATTCTGATACATCAGCAGCTCTGGAAGCCACATAATAGGGGAAGGGCTTTCCTTTTCGGTTTTCCGCTTCCAGTTCAAAAAAATTCAGATGTGTATTGTCTGTCAGCTGTCGGATGCTTTTCACTCTGCTCATATTCTGTCCTCATCAAATTCACGTTTCAAGAATGCCCTGGCATTCCCTATCATTCCTGCTGCAAAATGCGGGCAGCCGTTCATCTTCTGATGTCACGCACCGCCCGCAAATCTGTCTGTATTTCTATATTTTATATTACCGTGCCGCTTTTCTTACCTTTTCTCCCGCCAGCATGGTATGGAAGAAGATACTGATCCGTTTATACAACAGCATGGTCAGCACAGATACCAGCCCGCCCTTGATAATATTCAGCGGAAAGACGGAAAACAGTACCAGCGTAGTCACGCTGTTAATGTTGCTGTTCAGCGCCGTTCCCATGGCTACAATCTGATCCAGCGGACACCCGTACATGACAGAGAATTCCGGAAGCAGATAAACTGCGTTAAACATACTTCCAAACACTGCCATAATTACTGTGCCAAGCAACAGCCCTGCTCTTGCCCTATTTTTTGTCTTATGTGTATGATATACAATCGATGCCGGAACCACCAGTGCACATCCAATCACAAAATTGGCAAAATCTCCCACAAACGCCGTTGTAGTACTCTTAATAAGAAGCTTCAGCAGTATTTTTACCAGTTCAATCAAGACAGCTCCCACTGGTCCGAGGAAAAATCCCCCTACCATAACCGGAAGTTCACTGAAGTCTAATTTATAAAATGGCAGGGCCAAAAACGGTACCGGAAACTCCAACAGCATCAGCACCGTTGCCAGTGCCCCCAACATACCGCAGATTGCCGTATACTTGGTGCTGTTTACCTTAATCAGTGAATCTTTCAGCAGTTTCTTCTCTGCCATCTTTGCAGCAAAAATGATCAATGCGATCACTACCGCACATACCAGAAGGAATCGCAGATGCTGTGCTGCCTGTTGCATTAGATTTCCAATGTTCATGTACTTCTCCTCTTTTCTTGTATTTGTTTTCAGGGTTAAGGAGATCGTCTGTTTCTGCATTGTCGGAGACTAAAAAAGCCCTGGAATCGAAATTCCAGGGCAAATAAACAACTCACAATGCGCTGCAGAATACATACGCTATTCTTCTTTCATCCAGACTGTACTGTTGGTCCCGGAGTCACACCGGGTCAGCCGCTTACGCGGGTCGCGGACTATACCGCCAGTGAGGAATTTCACCTCGCCCTGAAGAATTTTAAATTCTTTGTTATTATAGCGTTCTTTTTTATATATTTCAAGTATTTTTTCAGATACTTTTCTTTGTAGATTTTGTTCCGCATGCAAGCCTCTTCTCTGCGAGCCATACAACTGCCGGAGACTATAACTACATCAGACGGGGGATGGACTCTCACTGCTGATACCGATGTGTTTCTCGCTACCTGCTGAGACGGGAGTCACCTCACATCTGACGCAACACGCTCTGCCGCTCTTCTGCCTCTACAATTTCATGGAAAGAGAGATCCTCTTTTTATTCAGATCCACATCCAACACCTTCACATCCACAATATCCCCTACGCGGACTACATCCAGCGGATGTCTGACAAACCGGTCTTTACTCATCTGAGAGACATGAACCAAACCATCCTGATGCACTCCGATATCTACAAAAGCACCAAAATCAATAACATTCCGCACAGTTCCTTTCAGAATCATACCCGGCTTCAAATCCTTCATATCCAGCACATCACTGCGCAGAATAGGCTTAGGCATCTCTTCTCTGGGATCACGTCCCGGTTTTTCCAGCTCTTTCACAATATCTTTCAGCGTAATCTCGCCGATTTCCAATTCTTCTGCCAACTTGGCATAATCTCTGATTTTCCCTGAAATCCCTTTCAGGTTTCCGGCAGCTACATCTTCCATTCTATACCCAAGCCTTGCCAGCAGCTTTTCTGTCGCCGGATAACTCTCCGGGTGCACTCCTGTCGCATCCAGCGGATTTTTACCTCCCTTGATCCGCAGGAAACCTGCGCACTGTTCAAATGCCTTAGGACCAAGCTTTGTCACTTTCAGCAGCTCTCTGCGATCTTGAAAACTTCCGTTCTTTTCCCGGTAAGCCACCACATTTTTGGCAATCACCTTGGAAATACCGGACACATACTCCATCAATGATACCGATGCTGTATTCAGATCCACGCCTACTTTGTTCACACAGTCTTCCACTACGCCGCCCAACGTTTCACCCAGCTTTTTCTGGTTCATATCATGCTGGTACTGTCCTACGCCGATCGACTTGGGATCAATCTTTACCAGCTCTGCCAGCGGATCCTGCAGTCTTCTGGCGATGGATGCCGCACTTCTCTGTCCTACATCAAAATTGGGGAACTCTTCCGTAGCCAGTTTGCTGGCTGAATAAACGGAAGCTCCCGCCTCATTGACAATCACATACTGAAGCTGCCGCGGAATTTCTTTGAACAATTCCACGATAACCTGCTCCGATTCTCTGGAGGCAGTTCCATTTCCTACGGAAAAGAGCGTGATATGGTATTTCTCAATCAGCTCTTTTAATTTTTCCTTGGCCGCTGCAATTTTGGCCGGTGTCGTAGGGGCTGTCGGATAAATGACGGCCGTATCCAGCACTTTTCCTGTCGGATCCACAACCGCCAGTTTACATCCGGTACGGAAAGCCGGATCCCATCCCAGCACGACCTGTCCGGAAATAGGCGGCTGCATCAGCAGCTGCTCCAGATTCTGAGCAAATACCGTCATGGAGCCATCTTCCGCTTTTTCTGTCATGTTTCCTCTGATCTCACGTTCAATGGCCGGCGCAATCAAGCGCTTGTAGCTGTCTTCCGCTACTTTACGCAGTGCCGGAGAAGTAAACGGATTATCCCTGATCACAATCTGCCTTTCCAGATAAGCAATGATCTCTTCTTCCGGAGCTTCCAGCTTCACTGTCAGGAACTTTTCTTTTTCTCCGCGGTTAATTGCCAGGATCCGATGTCCGGCCACCTTGCTGACCGGCTCCTCAAACTGATAATACATCTCATAAACCGATGCATTCTTTTCATCCCGCGCCGCAGAAGTCAGCCTTCCCTCTTTCATGGTCATCTCTCTGATGCGTGAACGGCAATCTGCCCTGTCAGACACCTGTTCTGCCAGAATATCCATAGCTCCTTGCAGGGCATCCTCCGCTCCGGGCACACCTTTTTCCTCTGATACAAACGCAGCGGCATCCTCTTCCAGCGGCCGCTTTGTCATCTGCAGAAGAATGATATTTGCCAGCGGTTCCAGTCCTTTCTCTTTTGCAATCGTGGCTCTCGTTCTTCTCTTTGGTTTATATGGCCGATAGAGATCCTCCACCTCCACCAGAACAGCAGCCTCGGTGATCTGCTTTTTCAGTTCCGGCGTCATTTTGCCCTGCTCCTCGATCGACGCAATCACCTGCGCTTTTCGATCTTCCAGATTTCTCAGATAATTCAGTCTCTCATATAATTTTCTCAGCACCTCATCATCCAGAGACCCCGTCATTTCTTTCCGGTATCTGGCAATGAACGGAATCGTATTCCCCTCATCAATCAATTTTACCGCAGCCTCTGCCTGACTCTTTTTGATCCCCAGCTCCTGTGCCAGTGTTATCATGATATCCATAGTCTTTGTTCCTCTCTGACTGCCGCCTTCTTTCAAGAATGATCCGGAGTTCTTGCTCCGAGGTGGAAGTCACTTCACATCTGATGTACAGCGGCAGATTTTGTTCTTTTCTGCTGCCCGGCTTTTCCGTGCAGTCTGATTATACAGTATATCTGAAATCTTCTTTTTATACAAGTTTTTTCAGCATATAATTCCTCTCTGCGAACTGCGCAGCCTACACTCCGTTTCGGCAGGGCGCAATTTCCTGTGAAACAAAAAAGCAGGTCGCGAAGAACCTGCTTTTTATAACCATCACTTTTAAGGGGCTGCCCTGTTTACATTCAAAAATGCCCCGGCATTCTTGCTGTGAGGTGGGAGTCATCTCACATCTGATCTATTCTCTCAGCAAATATCTCATCATCTCGCAGCCTTTTCCTCTGTCGTTTCCGCTGGACGCTGCTTCCCGCTCATTGTAATGCCACTGATGTGTCTGGCAGTCAGTACTGTCATAGAGCAGATACGGTACAGGATCTGACGTATGGGTACGGACACGGATCGGCGTCGGATGATCTGGGAGCACAAGCAGACGATATTCCTCACCGGACTGATCCATCTCTTCCTTTACAATCCGAATCACTCTCTGATCCAGGTTTTCGATCGCCTTCACCTTGCGCTCTACGCTTCCCTGGTGTCCCATCTCATCCGGAGCTTCCACATGGATATAAGCAAAATCATATCCATCTTCAAGAAGCGCGCGGACAGCTGCCTTGGCTTTGCCTTCGTAATTGGTGTTCAGCCCTCCGTTGGCTCCTTCTACATTGATATTTTTCATTCCTGCACCCACCGCAATGCCCTTGAGCAAATCCACTGCTGAAATCATAACGCCTTTTTTGTGATAATTCTCTTCAAAAGATGTCAGTGCCGGTTTGGTACCCGCACCCCAGAACCAACAGCTGTTAGCGGGATTTTCTCCCCTTGCTTTTCTGGCCAGATTGATCGGATGGGAAGAAAGGATCTCATAGCTTCTCTCCTGCATCCTACGCAACGCTGCATCCTGCGGCATCCAGGGACCTACCACTTCCGTCAGATGGTCATGGGGCGCCGCCAGATTAACCACCTGACCGTGTTTCCAGATCAGGCAATGCCGGTAGCTGGTGCCCAGATACAGCTGATATGCTTCGCTTGTAAATTCCTTCTGCAATGCCTCCAGCAGTACAGCTGCATCCTCCGTACTGATCTCTCCTGAGCTATGGTCAATCAGATGCTTCTGTTCGTACGGTTCTTCCTCGGAGAGCGTCACCAGATTGCATCGGAACGCCACGTCATCTGCCTCCATAGGAACGCCAATACTCAGCGCCTCCAGCGGAGATCTTCCCGTATAATAAATCTTCGGATCGTATCCGATCACCGACAGATTCGCCGTATCACTGCCCGGCTTCATCCCTTCCGGTATCGTATGGAGCAGTCCGATCTCAGACTGTCCCGCCAGCAGATCCATCATCGGGGTATCTGCATATTCCAGAGGCGTCTTTCCGCCCAGGCTCTCGATTGGCTCATCTGCCATGCCGTCTCCCAGTACTACAATATATTTCATCCTTCTGTATCCTTCCCTTTCCTGAATTTGCACACACATTATCCGGGGGGACAATGGACTTGCCCCGACTGAAACGGAGTGCGGATGCGTCCGTCATTCTCAGTCGCCGCCGAGTATTTTCAGATGCTGTACTCCGCTTTTATTCTCAATCATATCTATCATATCTGACACATTCCCGGTTGTCGGAAGCACCTCCACGCTCAGCGTAGTAGATGCCATGCCATTGATGGGAATACTCTGATGAATCGTAAGAATGTTGGCTCTGTGCTCCGCCACCACCTTCAGCACATCCGAAAGCAGTCCGGGTTCATCGTTCATCTGGATCACAAACGTGATAGTTTTTCCCTTTGCATTCTCATGGAACGGAAAAATATCGTCCTTATACTTATAAAATGAACTCCTGCTGATCCCGACCTGATCGGCAGCCTCCTGCACAGTCACCGCTTTTTTGGTATCCAGCAGTCGTTTCGCCTCTACTACTCTCAGAAGCACCTCCGGCACAGCCTTCTGTTTTACCACAAAATACTGCGTTTTCTCTGACATCTCTTTCCCTTTCCGTATTGTCTTTATCAGAAATACATTTGTAATTACTCAAAAGATGTTATCACATTTTTTCCGAATATGCAACTGATTGAAGTTTTTTAGAAACTTCTTCCTCCACCGCCGAAAGAATTTCCGTCCGAGCCGCTGTGTACTGTAGAAGACGGACCGTCTCCTGAGGAATCATTGTCATGATGGATCTGCCTGGTCACTACTGTTTCATGCAAAAACACATCCCGTTCTTTCTTTAACTTCAGGCTGTAATTATCCTTATCCCGATAATCATAGGCTGCAGGTTTAAAATGCAGCCGATATTTGCCCAGCACAATACCTAATACAGCGCCTCCGCAGACGATACTGATCAGCAGCGCAAGCACTGCCTCTCCGGCAGTAACAGCCTTCGGTTCCACATACCCCTGATAATACTCCCTCTCACCGGTATTTTCATCTACCGTATACGTCCCGGCCTCCACGCCGTCGCTCAGATATTCCGCCGTATCTGAGAGCGCAACCGTGAACGCACCTTCATAATCTTCTTCTGTGACACAGTCATACATATCATCCAAAATCGTATTCCATCGATCATCATTCAGATAGAATCTCATCTCACCAGAAGTAGCCAGATAGATCTCACGATTATCCATGTCAATCAGATATACTGCTCCATCCAGGGTCGTCTCATGAGCCATGTAATAATCTTCCGCATAAGTTATGGCATCTTTTCCCTCAGCATCATCTGTGGTAATCAGCATAAATGCGAATCCGCTGTCCTCCGCCATCTGCTGTGCCTGTTCCAGCAGACCGGCCTCCTCCTGATCAGAAAGCAGGTCTGCCCGGTCTTCCAAAATCACCTGTCCGGTTCCCGATGCGGTTTCTGTCTCCGTCTCTGCCCACGCATATACGCCATACATTCCTGAAGAAATGGCTGCCGTCAGGCACATTGCTGCCAGCATATTCCACACTTTTTTCATTATCTCCCCTCCTCTCAGATCATATAGGCAATCCACAACAGCACAAACATGACTATAACACTCACAATGCCTGCAAAAGCAATCAGCCTGCCGTAATCTACCGGAAGTTTTCCGCAGATTTTCCCGGTCTGTCCGTTCATTGTATAGTAATACACACTTCCTCCTCGTGAAGCATAGGTCAGCACCCATACCGGCAGCAGCAGATACGACCAGTTTTCTTTTTCCATATCTACCTGTTTGGAATCAAGCGTCACAGAGTGATATCCATTGATACTGTCCCGAAGGATCCTCTGTGCATAATCCTTCACCTCATCCCGCACTTCCGGCTCAAGCGATTTTTTTTCAATATCCCTCTTTTCTGCCAGGAATCCTGACAGATATCCCATTGAAAACGGCTGTTTCTCTTTCAGACGATAGGGCAGTACCCCCTCTGCCAGCACATTATCTGCTTTTTTCAAGGCATTTTTGGTGATATTTTTCAGTTTTACCTGACCTTCCCGCTCCACATGGAAATATCTAGTCTTCACGTATTCTGTATCTCCCGTCTGCCAGGTTTGCACCTTGGTCGCTTCACCGCAGACTCTGCCCTCTGTCTGGCAGTCATAGATCCAGTACGGATAATAAACTCCACTCAGCTTCTCAATCTGATCTTCATTAAAAAACGCCTTCGGCACAAATTTTTTCTTCTTCACATAAGTCATGAACTGCTCGACCGCTGATTCTTTATCAATCAGAAACGGAATAATCTGATCCGGGAGATACTCACCGGAAAGTCTGCCTGAAAGCACAACCGGATTGTGACAGTAATAGCAGAACGTAGCCGCGGTCGTTGCATCCGTCACAATCTCTGCCCCGCAGCTTGGACAGGAATAGACTACTGCCTCCTCCCCGGCACTGTCTCTTTCTATACCGTCCGCACTCTGGCCGCCGTCTGGTTTCCGCGCCCCTGTCTGGGCAAAATCCTCTGCCTTCTGCTCCTGCCCTTCTGTGGGGTTCATCTGTTCCAGCTCTTCCTGCGAAAAATCAGATCCGCAGTATTCGCATTTGTATCTCTGTGTTGCCGGATCAAAACGGAGATCTCCTCCGCAGTTCGGACATTTATATGTAATAACCGCCATCTCTTGCCTCCCTTTAAAAACAAAATCAGATAAGCAAAAACGGGAGTGTCGGGATCTCTCCCGGCTCTCCCGCGCTTTTATCCTGACTATCCTCTCGGTTTGCCGCACTCTGAACAGAACTTGCCTGTATTCACCGAACCGCAGCTGCACGTCCAGCTGCCGGACGGTTTCGGGCTCCCACATTCTGAACAGAATTTACCTGTATTTACCGCGCCGCAGCCGCACGTCCACGTACTTCCGCCCGCTGCCTGCTGATAATTCTGAGGCTGTGCCTGCATACTCTGGTTCATCTGATTCATATTCATCTGCTGCATATTGGCCGCACTGGCTGCTCCCATCGCTGCGCCCGCTGCCTGCATGCCAAAACCCATGCCCATATAACCGGCCGCACTGCCGTTCGCATTGGATCCGGCCGCCTCCAGTCCTCTGGCTACTGCGCTCTGCATATAGCCCTCGCGGATCATGGGATCCCCCATCATGGCTCCCTGATTTCTCATATTGATCAGTTTCTGAGACTCTTCATCATAGGAGATACTAGCCAGGGCTACTGAGATGATCTCCATACCGCGCATCTTTTTCCAGTCCTCATCCAATGTATCCGCCATATATTTTGACAGCTCACGGCTCTTGGACGCCACGTAGGAAATGCGTACGCCGTCAGCGGACATCTGATTGATCGAAGTCTGCAGTGCTTCCATAAACTCTGCCAGATACTGCTCATTGATATCATTAATATCAACTTCTACCGCATCCCGTGGAACCGCTTCCGCATAAAACAGCAACGGATTGGTAACTTTTATTGAATAAGTTCCGTGAGCTCTCAAAAACAGCTCAGAATTGTAAAAATTATCAAAATAATTGATGGGATTTCTTGTTCCGAACTTAATCCCCTTGATCTCCTGCAGATTAATGTAATATACCTGCTGAGACAGAGGCGTAGTTCCGCCAAACTTAAAACGGTTGAAAGCCTCTTTCAGACTGTCTCCGATCTCTCCATTGAACATGGACGGCATGGAAGAATTATCCACAATGAAATATCCCGGTTCTGCCGTGTAATCCACAATCTTGCCGCCGTCTACCAGCAGCATGAACTGATTGTCATATACATGGATCACGGAACCGTTGGAAATCACATCCTTGCTGCCCCGTCCGCCGCCGTTTTTTTTCACGACGCCCTTCACAAACACAGTCTGATCGCCCATTCCTTCCGGCTCAACAACTTCTTTCCACTGGTCGCCCAGCGCACCTGTTACCGTCTGTACTGCCGCTCTGATAATTCCCATACGCTACCTCCGTTTCTTATTCTGCACAGCCGCTTTCATTATGACTGCCCGTTCTCATCTGTCCCAAGAGTCAGCCATTTCAGATAAGCATTGATAAACAGATCAATATTTCCGTCCATCACGCTGTCCACATTTCCTGTCTCCGCGTTTGTCCTGTGATCTTTCACCATGGTATACGGCTGGAATACGTAGGAACGGATCTGACTGCCCCATCCGATCTCCTTAACCTCGCCTCTGATGTCCGATTCTTTTTCCTTATTCTCCTGCTGTTTGAGCATATACAGCTTTGCTTTCAGCATCTGCATCGCTTTGTCTTTATTCATATGCTGAGAACGCTCATTCTGACACTGCACCACAATTCCTGTAGGGAAGTGGGTAATACGGATTGCGGAAGATGTCTTGTTAATATGCTGTCCGCCGGCACCGCTGGAACGGTACGTATCAATCCTGATATCTTCATCTTTTACTTCCACATCCAGATCTTCCTCAATATCAGGCATGACATCACAGCTGACAAAGGAAGTCTGACGCTTGCCCGCCGCATTAAACGGTGAGATACGCACCAGACGGTGTACACCTCTTTCTGATTTCAGATAACCGAAGGCATTCTCCCCATTTACCTGGAAGGTCACTGCCTTGATCCCAGCTTCGTCGCCATCCAGATAGTCGAGCACCTCCACCTGAAATCCTTTTTTATCCGCCCATTTACAATACATCCGATACAGCATGGATGCCCAGTCACAGGACTCTGTGCCGCCGGCACCTGCGTGAAGTGTCACAATCGCATTATCTTTATCATATTCTCCTGACAGCAGCGTACGGATCCTGATCGCATCAAATGTGCTCCGAAATGAATCCAGTGTCTCCTGAATCTCCGGTATCACTGCCGGATCGTTCTCCTCATACCCCATCTCCAGCAGAAGCTCTACCTCGTCATACTGATCTTTCAGCTGTTTGTATGTGTGAACATCGTCCTTCAGACCTGCCAGCGTTTTCATGGACTCCTGGGATTTCTCAGGATTGTCCCAGAACCCCGGCGCTTCCATCTCGCGTTCTAGTTCCTGGATACGCTGTTCTTTGTTTACCAGGTCAAAGTGAATCCCTCACTTCCACTAATGGTTTTGTATAGCTGTTTAAAATTGCCTTGAATTCATCTAGTTCAACCAAAAGTTTCACCCTCTTTCATAAAATAAATATTCTAATTCCTATCATTCGTTCAGAAATACCCTGGCATTCTTGCTGCAAAGTGCGCAAAAGCCGCCGGTGTCCGTTGCGAATTACTAACTCACAGCACGCATCAGCGGCTCCTGCCTTTTTATTATTTACCCAGCACTTTGCGTCCGCAGCACTGTTTATATTTCTTTCCGCTTCCGCACGGGCACGGATCATTCGGGTAGATCTTGGCTTCTGCGCGCTTTTTGGGTTCCTTAACAACAGATACGTCTTTGTTGGTACCTGTTACCTTGGCAACCTCTTCACGCTCTACCTTCTGCTCTACCTTTACATGATACAGCATCTTCAGTGTATCTTCCTGAATCGCCTCGGTCATGGCATTGAACATCTCATATCCGTTCATCTTATACTCAACCAGCGGATCCTTCTGTCCATATGCGGACAGTCCGATACCCTGACGCAGCTGATCCATATCGTCGATATGATCCATCCACTTACGGTCGATCACCTTCAGCAGGATTACCCGCTCCAGCTCACGCATCTGCTCCGGATTGGGAAACTCAGCCTCTTTGGCCTCGTATGCCTTCTCTGCTTTCTCAATCAGGAAGGTTTTCAGCTCACTCTTTTTCATGGAAGCGACCATTTCATGTG
>CAKRNX010000062.1 GCA_934371475.1 uncultured Lachnospiraceae bacterium | reverse complement strand
CCTTATCGGTAAGTTCTTCTATCTGAATATCCTTTTTGTCTTTTTTATCTTTCTTTTTTCCGAAAAATCCTTTTTTCGGAGCGGCCTGATGATCTTCCTCAGCGGCATCCTCTTCTGCCTGCTCCTCATCGGAACATGTTTCCTCGGTGCACTCTTCCTGAGTATCCTCCTCCGTGCTGCCTTCCTGAGTATTCGCTTCGCTCTCCTGTGCAGCCTGCTCGGCGGTCTCATCCATGGCCTGTTCATTCTTTACTTCTGTTTCTGCCACTGTATATATCCACCTTTCTGATCTTTGTTAATCTTCTTTCTTAAATATATCGTCCAGCTGTTGGGTCAGATTTTTCAGGATCCCAACCACCCGGTCATAATCCATACGCTTAGGTCCCACAATGCCGATCCTTCCGTACATCCCGTCACCCAGATCATAGGAAGCTGTCACAACGCTGCAGTCCTTCATTGTGGAAACCGGAGTCTCCTGTCCGATATACACCTGGATGCCATGTTCTTCATCCCCCGGAAGCTCCTCACTCATCAGACTTGCCAGAGGATGTTTCTCCTCAAATGTGCTGATCAGCTCACTCGCCTTCTCGCTGTCACTTAGCTCCGGGTACTTGAAGATATTCGTCGCACCGCTGGTGTAAATCTCCATATCTTCCTCTTCGCTGATGGCCTCTGCCACCGCGTCCAGAACACGTCCCACCACATCACTGTGGATCCCCGCCTCTTCTTTAAGCTTGGAGATCGTTGCCAGATTAATCTGTTCTATCGTCAGCCCGTTGAGACTGCTGTTCAGAAGAATGTTCATTTTCAGGATCGTCTCATTGTCCAGTCCGTGTTCCATGCGGATCATCTTGTTTTTCACCACATTTCCCTCGGCTACAATTACTGCCAGGATCTGGCTTTCATCTACGATGGACAACTGAATGAACTTCAGCTTAGTCCGGTGATACTGGGGACTGGAAATCATGGTCGCGTAGTTGGTATTGGCCGCCAGAAACCTGGCCAGCTGCTTTAATACCATCTCCATCTTGTCCTGTCTCTGGAGCACCAGCTCCTTCATCTCCGAAACCTCTTTATCCTTGGCCTCCATCTTCCGGTCGTTCTCCTGCATCATCCGGTCCACATATAAACGGTAACCGGCGTCTGACGGGATCCGTCCTGCTGAAGTATGGGGCTGAATGATATAGCCCATCTCTTCCAGATCTGACATTTCATTGCGGATGGTTGCGGAACTCAAATTCAGCCCCGGATACTTCGAAATCGTCCTGGATCCAACCGGCTCACCTGTTTCCAGATAAGTCTTAATGATGGCCTGTAAGATCGTCCATTTCCGGTCATCTATCTGCATCTGAATTGCCTCCTTCCGTTTCTCTAGCTGTTAGCACTCGTTTCAGTGGAGTGCTAACATCCATAGCACTATAATATGACAGTGCTTTTCGTTTGTCAATAGGTTTTAAAAATTTTTTTATTTATTTTTTCTGCCTTCACGCCAAAGGAGCTGCGGGCTCCACAGGTGATGTTTTCCCTGTTTTGCCGCAGCTCCTGCAAATTCAGATATTTAGATATCTCTGCCTTCCTTCAGCAATATCATGGCATCCTTACTGCGAGTTATCTCACATTTAATTGATACTTTCTGCACCAATCACAGAAACACCGTTCAGCAGATTGTCTGTATCAAGCTTTACGTTAAATGTTACCTTTGCTTTTTCAAAAACAAGAACAAAGCTTGCCGTTGTATAACCGTTTTCTTCTCTGGTATAGTCAACATGGTCTGTTTCTTTATAATCTCCGTAAGTATTCAGCAGATCCTCCCATGTTTCTTTTAACAGTGAAGAATATCCAAGAAGTTCTCCTACCATCTGATGATCGCATAAATCAAAAACCTCTTCATACTCTTTTTCAGAAAACAGACGGATGACTTCTTCTGCGCGCGCCGCAACTGCTTCATCCACTGCCTGCGCTTCGGCTGATACAGTCTCTGTCTCTTTCTCCTGCTGCTGATCTGCTGTTTTTTCAACAAAAGTTTCTGCTCCGTCAGAAGCAAATGCCTCTACTTCGCACAGCTGAATTGTACCTTCCGGTGTGTACGGTGTTGCATTGTACATATGAATACGCAGTCTCTTCGCAGTAACCGTATCAAATGTAACCACCGTTGCCTTCTGACTCTCCTCTGCGAAAACAGTTTCACTCTCATCTACAATTTTCCAGCTAGATCCATCCCAGTATTCAACCTGAATTTTTTCCGGCATAGCGGTCTGAAGCGGGGTATCGCTTGACCCGTTCTGGAAGAAATCCCGTGAGGGTACTTTTCCATCTGCATCTTCTAAGATATCTCCAATATTAAAATACAGATTTAATTTGTTGATTGTCTGGTAGTCTGCCCAGTCAAGTTCCACATAACTTACATCCAGGGAAGTCTCCCTTTGAATACTGATATCAAATGCAAGACTTCTGGACACTGCTACACGGTTATCCCAGAATGTATCAAGGCGGCCATCTGTCACATTAATTGCCTGACGAATATCTGCACTGGTAAAGTTTGCTGTTGCTTTCATTTCAAATCTGGATGAATCTGCAAGATTTACCTGTTCCTCATCTGACTTCTCTACTGTAGCAGTCATTGTTTTATCTGTACCTTCAATACTTCCTTCCAGTCCGTTCCATGTCACAGGCACATATTCTGTCACGCCATCTGAACAGGTTACGCTGACCAGCTCGGGCAATACCGGATCTACATTTCCATATACGACCAGTTCTACCGGTTCAATTTCTGTTATTTCATATACAGAAATATATGCTTTTGCACCGTTAGCAGCTTCTGCCTCGTATTCTCCGGCAGTTTCCGTCGTCGGAATCGTTGTCCACTCAGCATCCTCTTCGGCTGTTTCGCCATTTTTCAGAACAGCTGTCACTTTTTCCGGAAGTACCAGTTCTTTTCCAACCGGAACTCTGATATGGGTTTCTTCATATCCAATGATATCATCTGCTTCATCTGCCTGCGCATATACGGTCAGATATCCCGGCTCCAGATCATCACCATATACTTTCACATTTACCGCACCCGCGCCTTCTGATTTCAGTGCAAATACGACAGAACCTATATGTGCGGTATGCTCTGTATAATAGCTGTACTGTGTGCCGTTATATTTCCATGCTTCGTACTCTCCCTGATAACCATTGGAAATACCTGCTATTTTTGCTCCGCTGACTTCTACTTTTACCAAATCGCTGGCATCACGGCAAAGATATCCATTTTCATCTACAATAGATGCTGTGATATAAATCATGCCTTCCCCGTCTGCCTTCATCACCATTTTGTCTGCTTCCAGCTTAACGGACTTCGGATAACTGTGTGTTGCTACAATATCTTCTGCCAGAACAGTGCCATCCTCATCGTATGCCACTACTTTCAGCTCTCCTGCCTCATACGGTACGTCCCAGGACAGATGCAGATTTCCGTATGTTCCTGTCGGGCTTACATAACCACCTGTATTGACATCGCTAGTATTGCTCTTATCATCATCCGTATTTTCTGAAGTTTCGTAATACTCCATACCAAATCTGGTCACTTTTTTATCAAAACTTCTCACACCCAGAGATTCTCCGTTCAGGAAAAGTTCTGCTTTCGGGCAGTTCGTGTATACCAGAACCGGTACACTCTGTCCCTGCGCCCACTTATTCCAGTCGGCCGGAACAAGATGTGCCATCGGAGCATCCTCCTTACTTGTCCACTGGCTCTGGAACAGATAATAGGCATCCTTCGGCGTACCTGAAATTTCCACTAAGCCATGATGTCCGGTAGCTACCATATCCGGTTCATTTTCAATCTTGGTATTCCAGCCTTCTCCCATATAGTCAATGCCTGTCCATACAAACTGGCCAAGATTAATATCACCATGATCTCTGACATTTTTGATGGAATATTCACGATACGGAGTGTAGCTTCCGTTTCCGTATCCGCCTCCTCCCAACATTCCTGCAGTCATGTCACGGCTGATAATAATTTCTTTTCCGCCATAGTAAGAACCGCGCGCGGTATGTACGAGACTGGCTTCCGTTTCCATCGTCGCCAGATTCGGGAAGTTCTTCCGGATATCTTCATATGTCTGTTTTACACTGTACTGAGTACCAAGCACACCGCCAATACTTTCCAGATACTTCGCACCATTGATCCACTGCTCCCCGTACTCTTCCTTAGAAGCTTCTACTCCATTCCGGAATACATCTGTCGCCTGCACGATGATATGATACGGATCTTCCTGTAATACACGCTGTGCCAGACGGATCATCTCAGTATTAATACCAAACACAGGATTCGGATCACTCTCTGTCGCGTAAAGATCTTTCATCAGTTCATCGGTTGCCCATTCCGGCGCCTCGCTGATATTACGCAGCTCATTTGCAGTTGACCACATAATAATACACGGATTATTACGGTGTCTGCGCACCATCTCCTGAATATTTTCATCTCCCCAGCAGTAGGGCGCTTCTTTCAGCTGTCCGTCTGTTGCAAGTGTAACGGATGGAAGTCCTCCATCACGGATACCTGCCCAGTCTTCGGGAACTTCATCAGAGAACCACTGTCCCCAGTTCGCTCCGCCCTTTCCTCCGGTCACAAAATCCGCCGCTTCTTCCAGCACCATAACGCCCTGTCTGTTGCAGGCATTTAAAAATTCTACACTTTCAGGATTATGTGAAGTTCTGATTGCATTGACTCCCATTTCCTTCATAATCTTCACTTTGCGTTCCAGTGCATCGGGCTCGGAAACCGTACCGATCATACCATTCTCATGATGGATATTGACGCCGTTCAGCATAATAAATTCGCCATTCAGCTTTGCGCCCTCTGTAGCAGTTACCTCAAACCATTTAAAGCCATAATCAGTCGCATAACTGTCAATCACCTCTCCGTCATGGTAAAGTTCTACGACCGCTTTATATAAGTTCGGATCATCGCAGTCCCACAGCTCTGCATTCTCTACCGTAAACGTATAATCGACATCACTTACCTGATTGGCAACCAGTGAAGTTTCATCCGAAGCACCTGAGGCAAATACTTCGCCGTCCTCATCATACAGTGTTGTTACAACGGTTACATCACTGACATCCTGTGTGCTGTATACTTCTGAATCTACGTGAAGCTCTGCTGTCTGGTCAGCCGGATATGTCTTCCCGATATCAGGTGTATAGAGATACACCCCGTTCTGTACAAACCTTGTATCATTATCTACCAGGATACGCACCGGACGATAAATACCGTGTCCCGGATACCATCTGGCAGACGGAACTTTATCCTGACATCTGACTGTAATTACATTCTCTCCGCCATAAACCAGATACTTGCTGATATCATATGTGAATCCCATATATCCGTTCGGATATTCACCTACCAGCTCGCCATTGACATATACCGCAGAATTCATATACACTCCGTCAAATTCTACAGAAATCTTTTTCCCTTCCATCTCTGCCGGAACCGTAAATGTTTTTCTGTAAAATCCTACTCCACCCGGAAGATAACCGGTTCCGCTGGTGGTTTCTTCAGGATTATCGTATCTGGCAAATTCAAATCCCCAGTCATGAGGAACCTGGACCGTGCGCCATCCGCTGTCTTCAAAATCCGGCTGCACAATTTCTGCTGTCTGAGGTCCCTCTTCCCCGTCTTTCAGGCCGCTTTTCACGGAAATATCTGCGACTTTATCTTCTATAACAGTTTCCTCGTTATAAACACCTTTTGTGGTGGAAAGATAAAACTTCCAGTTGTCATTAAAATCAATCTCACCGTATTCAATTGCATCCAGCTCTTGAACCTCATAACTGCTCTCATCATACTGAGGAACTTCTGTTCCTTCCGCCTTAACCTCTGCTTCTTCTGCCAAAGCCAGCACATTTACCGGAATGCAGCTGCATGTCATGGCAATACCTGCCAGGACAGCTGTCATTTTCTGTTTTTTTAAATTCATACGCTTCCTCCCTGTATACACTTTTTACAGTTCTCACAGTCTCCGATTTGCCACACAGCTTATCAGACAGACAAAATCCCGGGCTTTGTCCGATTTCTTTCACTGTGCTGCACACAACTGTACTGCTGATGCGTATTATAGAAAATTGTTTCAGGAAAATCTACCGGTTTTCCCCCAGAGGTACTGATTGTCATATTTTTAGATTGTTTTGTTATATTTCCCTGATTTTCCAATAAAACAATCCATACTTTTGTTAAAATTATTCATACTTTTTCCATTTTCAGCCTCTGCGCCTGCATGGACTTTTTCAGATACGTATGCTATATTTTTTCATAAAGGGATACCTGAATCTGACAAATTCAAACATGCCTTAGCGTGACCATTTACATAGGGAGGATGTTATGCGATTTTACCAAAAACATATTCTGTTTCTGACGTTGTTTTTTTGTCTGTTTTTGCATGCCACCTCAGAAGTTTCCGGCATTGAAAATGATATCCCATGCCTGAAACTTTATCTCAATGACGGCGGCCGCAACATGTCTGATACACCGTTAGTAGTGGAACAGATCAATCAATATATTGAACCTATTCTTGGCTTTCATGTTGATATTGAATACTTATCCGCTGCAAATTATGACCGTATTCTGGGACAGAAATTTCTGTCCGGTGAGAATTTCGATATTCTTTACTGTAATACCTTTGACAGTGCCAAAATTTATCAGAGTGAAGGCTGGCTTTTTCCAATACATGATCAGATTTTGAAAAATCTTCCCGCTTTTTCAGATTTATTCTCTGATGAATATCTGTCCCGCCTCAAAATCGGGGATATTCTTTATGTACTTCCCTGCTATCATGAGCAGGCCGGATGCTGGGGACTGGAATATAATGCTGATATTGCAGATGCATGCGGACTTGATATGTCGCAGATAAAATCATACCGTGACCTTACCGCGGTTTTCGAAACGGTTGCCGAAAAATATCCTGATATTTTCCCAGTTGCTGAGACTCTTTTTCCTCTGTGGGATCCTCTGGGCGATGAGCTTGGCGTTCTTACAGATATTTCATCCCCAACAGTTACTGACCTGTATTCCAGCGATTTTTTTAAAACTCTCGTAAAACAAAATTATGAATGGTATCAGGCAGGTTATGTCCTGGACACAGTCTCTTATCCCGCCAGCAGCATTGATTATCTGAGTTCCGGCCTCGTATTCGGAACAATTGCCGCCGGAAAACCAGATGTGATATCACAGGAAAGCCGGATTACGGGAATTCGCATTGGATACCTCCCGCTCTCTGAAACATTTTCCATCAATGATAACATTTCCCGTGGATTTTTTGCGATAAATTCCAAAAGCAGCCAGGCGGAGTATGCGCTCCGATTTCTCAATTTTATGTACTCGGATCAGACTCTTGCCAATCTAATGACTTACGGAATAGAGGGAGTCCACTATGAATTCAAAGATGAAGCTCACACCCTGATAGGTTTTCCTGATCATGTGGACTGTACCACCAGCCACTATGCCAAACTTCTCAGCTGGCAATGCGGTTCACAGATACTTACCTATCCGTGGATCGGCGATGCACCAGACGTTTGGGAACAGTTAAAAACATTTAATCAGACTGCTCATTCTTCTGTTGCACTCGGCTTTACCTTTGATCCGACTTCTGTTTCCAAACAGATCGAAAACTGTCAAAATATCCAGGCCACTTACCGTGATGCCCTCATCCAGGGACAGCTTGACCCGGATATTTACCTTCCGCGTTTTCAGTCCGAGCTGAAACAGGCGGGTATCAATGAAATCATCGCTGAAAAGCAAAGACAGCTGAATGCTTTTCTGAAAAAATAATCAAATTTTTCGCAGCAGCAGCCAAATATTCACTCAGACATAGCTGCCTGGCCACTGTTTGCGGGAATAAAAATCGGAGGATATCCATGCATAAAAAACACACATTCTCTCTGACACAATTTATGTGTATTCTTACAGCCATTATCACTCTGGTTATTCTCTCTGTTACAGGAATGATCTATTCCGCCTCTGTGCGCATGATAGATAAACGGCTCAGTGAAATAGGATATTCCTCTGTCACTACTTCCGGACAGCTTATTGACCAGACCCTTTCATCCATTGATCAGTTTATCTTTGATTTAATGTATGACAATTCTTCTCTCGACGCTCTGAATAAAACCTCCGATCCCCTTACCTTATATACGGCCAAGCAGGATCTGAGCGGTCAGCTGCAGCGCATGGGACGGCTTTACACCATCACCGGAAGCCTGATTTATTTCTCTAACGGTGCCAGTGAAGAAAAAATTCTCAGCTCCTCGAATCCCCGTCTGCTAAAGCAGAACACGGACATTTCCAGTGAGCTGATTACCTCCCTCACACACCAGACAACTGCTACCCCTTTACCTGATTCAGAGTGGTTTCTTTTCAACCACGGTTCGGCCCGTTATCTTGTCCGCATTATCCTGTTTCACGAAGTTTACTGTGCCGTATGGATTGATGAAAATAATTTAATCGGTCAGTTTATTTCTTCTGAAAATGATGTGCAGGGAAGTTACTTTTTTTCTTCAGCCAGCGATATCTCTGATCCGGGAAAAGCAGAACTGGTTCAATACCTGTCACATTCCGGCAATTTTTCCCTTTGTCTGGATGCCACGCTGAACGAAACAGATTCCACATTTCAGCTTGCTGCCTATACCATCGTAATTGCTTTAATTCTCCTGATCCCTGTACTGATCTTATGTGGATATCATTTACTGTATCTTCCATTCAGACATTTTAACTCCACGATGCTCAGCATCAGCAGTGGAAGTCTTCTGGAACGCGCCGATGATTCCGTCCGCATTCGTGAATTTAATGAAATGTATGGTATTTTTAACCGGCTCATGGATGACATTCAGACTCTGCAGGCAGATATTTATGAAAACAAACTGGATAAGCAGCGGGTCGAACAGCAGTTTCTTCATATTCAGATCCGCAATCATTTTTTCCTTAACTGCCTGAATATTATCTATTCTCTTGCTCAGGTGAAAGACTATCAGCTCATTCAGCAGATGACATTATACCTTGTCAGCTATTTCCGGCATATTTCCAGGAATGCCATGGAAGGGGTTGCTCTGCTGGATGAACTTTCACATGTCCAGGACTACATTCACATTCAGCAAATCCGTTTCCCCGACCGCATTCAGTTTCAATGTCATATGGAAGAAGCTCTTTCTGATTTCAGGGTCCCATCTCTGATCCTTCTTACCTTTATTGAAAACTGCATCAAACATGCGCTGACTTCTTCTCCCAGTTCCATTACCCTGGATCTGAAACAAATCTCACCGTTTGGCAAACATGTTCTCTATGCCAGAATCAGTGATAATGGGCCTGGATTTTCCGAAGAACAGCTGGATGAACTGAACAGTACCGATGTGGATCTAAAATTTGGTGAAATACATGGAATTGGCATCCATAATATCCGAAAGCGGCTGCAGCTGCTCTATCATTCAGAAGCCCAGCTCTTCTTCTCTAATCAGAAGACAGGTGGCGCGCTGATCGAATTATATCTCCCCCCATGGAATGATCATACAGAAAGGTAGGACAAACTCATGTATCATATTTTAATTGTTGACGATGAACCACTGGCTCTGCGAGGCATCACAGCCGGAGTCAATTTTCAGAAACTGGGATTTGATCTGGTCTGTACCGCATCGAGTTCAGAAGAAGCCAGACAGCTCTTTGCACAGGAACACTTTGATCTTCTTCTCTGCGATATAGAAATGCAGGGAGACAGCGGTCTTGATCTTGCGCAATGGGTGAATGACTGCCACCCCGGTACGGTAATTATTTTCCTCACTGCTCATGCTGATTTTTCTTATGCACAGGATGCCGTACGTCTGATGGCTTTTCGCTACCTGTTAAAGCCTATTTCGTACACTGAACTGGAACACATACTGTCTGAAGCGTTGCAGCGTCTCCCTTCAGTACAGTATACCTCTGACAGCGAAGATCCCTTAGAACACTCTGATGCCAGTGCTGCGGTAAAACAGACCATCTCCTATATCCAGGATCACCTTGAAAAGCCACTTTCCCGTGAAAGTCTCGGGAAAAACGTATTTTTGAATCCTAATTATCTTGCACGGATTTTTAAAGAACAAAAAGGTGTTTCTCTTGTCAGCTATATCACAGACCTGCGCCTGGATACCGCCTGCCGCCTGCTTAAATCATCTTCACTGTCCATCTCGGAAATAGGCGAACAGGTCGGCATTCATGACTGTTCCTATTTTGCTAAAATTTTCAAACGGAAATATGGGATCTCGCCCAAACAGTTCAGGGAAAACTAATCCAAGAATGCCCCAGTATTTTTACTGCGCGGTGGAAGTCGCTTCACATCTGATATACTGAAGTGTGTTTGAAAAAAACAAAAGCCTTTTTCAAACACACCCTAAAATAACTGGGAAAAAATGACGAATCCTTTTTCTTTTCGCTCCGGGTAAAACATGATATGATATAGAAGCATGAGCGCAAATCCATTGTCCCCTGGACAATATGTGCCCCGCCATAGGCTCTGTCGGATGGGCGTCATTTCATATCTGATGCCGATTACAGCAAGAATGCCGAAACATTCTTGAGTTGATATGAAAATCAAAAACAGAAAAAGGATGAGATTAAAATATGAAAAAAAGAACATTTCTGGGAATTGCCGCCGCAGTCGCTGTCATTTTGCTGCTGCTGGGTCTTGGCATCTTTCTTGCTATTACTTTTAAAGACAGCCAGAATACTTCTCCAACTTCATCGCCGGAGTCTTCTCTTTCTGACACATTGACAGAAACTGCTCCAAAAAACAGCGTATCTTCGGAGAATCTGTTTACCGAGTCGGAATCCCCGTTCTCATCAGAGTCAGAAACTTCCTACGATGCACAGACAGCCGATGCCTACAGCGCAGCGGCAGCGGCCACAGCACCGCTTCCAGATCACCATCTGATCTTTGTAGGGGACTCCCGCACCGTAGGAATGGCCAAAGCGGAAGCTTCACAGCAGGACTCCTGTACCTACATCGGCGAAGTGGGCGAAGGATACCGGTGGTTTGTGGACAACGGTATGGAACAGATGGAAACCGCCATGGAACAGTTTCCTGAAGCACCTGTGATCCTGAATCTCGGTGTCAATGATCTGGATGCACTGGATGCTGATCTTGAGCTGTATTCCGGTGGCCCGGACCGGTATCCGGATCACACATTTTACTTTATGTCCGTCAATCCGGTAACAGATCAGGCAGCTCACGTTACTAACGAACAGATTGCCTCATTTAATGCCGGACTGCGCAATGCCTTTCCGGATCAGTATCTGGACTCCAACACCTACCTGCGGATCCGGGAATTTGACTCCCCCGACGGTCTCCACTATTCGGAAGGCACATATCGCGCCATCCACGATTTTGTGGTCCGCCAGATTATATCCTAAAAATACTTGAACTTCCTATAACAAAAAACAAGCAAAAGAGGGACAGCCCCTTCTTTAGTCCAGGAGAAATTCCGCCAGCACTGCATTGCTCACATCAATTCCACGGCCGGTCAGCTTCCAGAAGCCCCGGTCGTTTCTTATAAGCCCTTCTCTGGTCAGCCACTCCAGTTTTTTCCCGTAAATCTGCTCCGGCAGCACGCCAAATTTTTCTCGAAATCCGGCATCACTTACGCCCTGCATCATGCGCAGCCCCAGAAACATGGTTTCTTCAATCTCTTCTTCTCTCGTAAGCTTCTGCAGTTCATATCTTGAAAAATCACCTGCCAGATACTGTTCCAGACACTCCGTATTTTTATACCGCAGATGTCCCAGCTGTGAGGAAGCTCCCAGTCCAAATCCTACATATTC
>CAKRNX010000061.1 GCA_934371475.1 uncultured Lachnospiraceae bacterium | reverse complement strand
CCGCTGGATACGTATGCGCCACCTCATACGTATCCAGCGGTGTGACAATCACTTTGCAGTTGTGGTCTTTCGCCATATGCTGAATCGTCCGCGACACAGGCGCTCCAAGGCACACCACAATGCACCCTGCATTCATCTCAATGGCGCACAGCTGGGACTCATAGCGGTTGCCCAGGATCACCATGTCGTGTTCTTCAATATAATCTTCCATGACATCAGGATTGGCAGCAGCAATCACCACTTTTCCCTGGTCAAAATCATCTTCCTCATCACCCACGACCATCTGACCTTCCAGTGTTTCCAGAATATTCCGATAGGGAGTATGTGCGATGGAAACAATGGCGCTGTCGTGCTCTTCCATGTAAGATTTTGCAATATCATTGATCGTAATCAGGCCGTGCAGATGATCCTCTTTGTCTGTGATGGGCAGCGTAAATACATTCTGCCCCCGCATCAGCGTCCACGCCTTTTTAATAGAAATGTCACTGCGCACGCCCGGCACCTCACGGATATCCATATCCTTCACGCGGGTACCGATATTATCCAGATAGAGCGGTGTCTCCGCCTGAAAACGTTCCAGCACATACTGGGTCTCCGCCGTGACCTGCCCTGCTCTGGCCGCCACATAATGGTGTTCCTGATCGATCTGGTTTTTCAGATACGTGTACGCAATCGCAGAACAGATCGAATCCGTGTCCGGATTTTTATGTCCAACCACACACACTGTCCGTTTTTTCAGTTTTTCGTGCAAAGCCAGCCTGTCTTTGTCCACAGCCCGCTCATCTATCATGCTTTCTGCCTCCCATGTCCAAGAATGCCCCTCCTTCTTGCTGCGAGGTGCGCGTCATGCATCTGCATGACCTGTTTCTCCCGCGCACCTCTGCATCTACACTCCGTTCCGGTCGGCGCAAAACCATTGTCCACCGGACAATGTGCGCCCTGCCGGAGGCTATATCAGATGGGGGATTGCCTCCCACCACGGATACTAGCTTGCTTCCCACCATCGATAGAGGTAGGGGCACTTTCCCATCTGATGTTATTTATTTACTGACTTCCGGCCAGTAGCTCGTACCGTCCAGATGTTCATCCACACCAAGCATATCCAGCACGGTCGCAGCAATATCCGCAAATGTCGGTCTTGTTCCGATGGAAACGCCTTCCTTTACGGATGCACCGTAAATCAGCATCGGAGTATATTCTCTGGAATGGTCAGTTCCCTTAAACCCGGGATCGCATCCATGGTCAGCAGTGATGATCAGCACATCATCCTCTTTCATTTTCTCCATAAACTGTCCCAGCTGTCTGTCAAACACGGTCGCAGCATTGGCATAGCCGTCAATATCGTTTCTGTGGCCGTACATCATATCAAAATCCACAAGATTGACAAAGCACAGTCCGTTGAAATCCTCTTCCATAAACTGGAATGTCTTCTCCATGCCGTCCTCATTACAGCTCATGGATACCGTATGGGCTACTGCCTGACCTGCAAAAATATCATAAATCTTACCAACGCCATACGTATCCAGTCCATGCTCCTGCAGGCTCACCAGCATCGTCTTTTTCGGCGGAACCAGTGAAAAATCATGACGGTTTCTTGTTCTGGTAAAGTCCGCTGCGCAGGTGCCGACAAAAGGTCTTGCAATCACGCGGCCTACGCCATGCTTGCCCTGAAGGATCTTTCTGGCGATGCGGCAGTATTCATAAAGCTGCTCCAGCGGCACGACATCCTCATGCGCTGCGATCTGGAATACAGAATCCGCAGATGTATACACAATCAGATCTCCTGTTTTCATATGCTCCTCGCCGTAATCCCTGATGACATCCGTGCCAGAATACGGCTTATTGCACAGCACGCCGCGTCCGGTCTGCTCACAGAAAGGCTTCAGCACTTCCTCCGGAAATCCCTCCGGATAGGTAGGCAGCGGATTGGGGGAAATCATTCCTGCAATCTCCCAGTGCCCGATTGTTGTATCTTTCCCCATAGAAGCTTCTCTCATACGTCCGTAGGATCCGATCGGATGCTCCACGCCCTCTGCGCAGGTTACACCGTCGATATTGAATAACCCCATTTTCTTCATATTAGGAGTGTCATATTTATCAGATTTTACGATGCTGGCCAGTGTATTGGCTCCCACATCCCCGAATTTATCTGCATCAGGAAGATACCCGATCCCGTAGCTGTCCAGTACAATCACAAATGCTCTCTTAACTTTCATTATGTTCGTCTCCTTATCTTTTCTATATATAATCTCTCCATCATTTGATTATTTCTACCTGCATTGCCATACCCCGGATGCTGTCAGTTTACCATATTTTTCCCCATTTGAACACCATACCTCCAGATTTTCCTGATCGTATACGCAAATTGCCGCTGTTCACCGACGGCTGCAAATTCATATATGCTCCGGCCTTCCTGCTTCTACATACCTCTGCATCTGATATAGCCTCCGGCCTTTTGGCTCTGTCACTATATAGTACAAACGCACATGTCTCATTCCTGTTTTTCCATTTTATTGTGTGTATTTTATCCAACTGTCTTTTTATTTTTCTTATTTTTTTGTGAATTTTATTGTATTTTTACTATTTGTTCACAGAATGTTCACAATTAATTGGTATAGTATGAATAGTTCTTGAGAAGGAATTCTCGTAGTCAGGCTGTAATGATTTCATTACACAAATTGATAAATTTTTTCATAATAGCCCCGGCGTTTTCGTCGGGGCACTCCTCATTTATTTTACAGCTCAATCCCGTCCCTTGCCGGCTGATGCCGGTCAAAGGGATGTTTTATTTTGCGGATTTCCGATACATAATCCGCCTGTTCCATCAGTTCCCGGCTCGGATCCTGTCCTGTCATGATCACTTCCAGCTTATCCGGCTTATGTTTCAGAAAATCAATGACCAGCCCTTCATCCAGCAGCCCGGCCCGGATTGTATAGACTGTCTCATCCATAAACAGCACATCATAGTCCTCGCTGACGGCTTTCTGTGTTACTTTACGGAACTGTTCATTATAAAATTCGCGCCTCTCCTGCTTCTCCTCCGGTGTCATCTGAAAACTGAATTTTTCCTGTTCCAGCCCCGGAAGCAGTGTGATCCCATCTACCTTCTCCAGGATTTTGCGCTCGCTCGTAGTATTATTTTTCATGAACTGATAAATCAGAACTCTGTACCCGTAACCTGCTGCCCTCACGCAGAGCCCCATACCCGTAGTTGTCTTGCCCTTGCCGTCTCCACAGTAAATGTGTACCAGACCGGTTCCTTTTCTTATTGTTCTGTGTTCCTGTTCTTTCAAATTTTCCATATCTATCACACATTCCTTTCTTCAGTCAGCTTCAAGAATGCCCGGTATTCTTGAAGCGGGGTGAGAGCCATCCCACATCTGATATAACCATACTTTTCTGTTTCCAGTTTATCACAGGGAAAAATTCTTTACAACCGGATCCCTTCAGTGTTATGATGTTTCAAATGTCGACCTGTTACAGCTGACAGTTCTCCTGAAAACTGTAACATTTGCATCCGATGAATGCCGGAGCATTCCCGGACCTTCATTTAATCGGATCCAGTAAGTCCCCTGTTCCATTGCGAATGCCCTCTTGTAAGGACATTCCTGAAATTTAGAGGTACATATTTATATGAAAAGAAAACGTTATTTTCAGCACATATTACAGGTTTTCCTGCTGACCGCCGGATGCCTTCTGCCCGGAGCTGATCCCGCAAAGGCTGCCCCTGTCAGATCAGAAATTTCTGCCAGTTCCAATAGACGTAACCTCCCGCAGCAGACAGCTTCCGACAGCGCTGATACCGAGAGTACGGATACTGAGAGCAGCCTGCTGACTGCAGAAACTGCCTCAGCCGGCGGCAGTCTTTCGGAATGTTCTGCTGCATTGACATCGTCTGCGGAGCCTCCGGACAGCGGCCCTTCTGACCTGCTGCTGACCGCAGATGAGCGCAGGCAGCTTGAGGATCTGTTGAGACTGCGCATCCGATACGGCGAAGATTTCTGTTATCCTATGAGCATTCCTGCTGTCACCGACCATACCGGACGATCCGATGCAGCACTGCAGGCCTGTACGGTCCATACTGTCCGCAGTTTTGGCCTGATCCCTGACTGCCCGCTGCCCGCTGCTTCTCCCACTATTTTTTCACTGGAAAAGCAGCTGAGCCTGCTCATCGGTTCCTACAGCGGCAGCTGGTCTGTCTATGTCAAAAATCTGACTACCGGCGACACATTTACCATTCATGATACTCCCATGAAATCTGCCAGCATCATGAAACTCTTTATTATGGGAACCATATATGAAGCAATCAGCGACGGTCAGCTGCAGCGCACGGATGAGATAAGCGAACTGCTCAGCGATATGATCAGCGCCAGCAGCAATGAGGCGGCCAACCGACTGCTGTCCCTGCTCGGAGACGGCTCCTACGCCAGCGGTATCCATCTGGTTAATGACTATATTCAGCGTCACGGCTACAGTTCGCTGACCCATGAGTATAACGGCTTTGAGGATGAAGAGGCAATCTGTGACCCTGATCATTTTAACCAGACCTCTGCTGCCGACTGCGGACTTCTGCTGGAACGGATTTACCGGCGCACCTTTGCCTCCCGCAGGATCTGCAACGAAGCGGAGGCCATGATGCTCAATCAGGACACGCTCTACAAAATCCCCCGGGGACTCCCGGACGGCATTGAGGCAGGCAATAAAACCGGTGAGATGGATACGGTTGAAAACGATGTGGCCGTAGTCTACGGCAATCTCGGCGACTATATTCTCTGTGTTCTCTCTGCTGACTGGGAATCCAAAGATGCAGCCATCGAACACATTCAGGATATCTCCGCCACCGTATACCGGCTTTTCAGTGATCCGGACTATTACCGTGGACAGGAACCGGACTCCTGCGAACGTCTGGCAAGACTGCTTGCCGCCGATGCATCTGATACAGAGATCAGCAGCAGCGAAGCAGTCACAGATAGAGCCCCTGATCCGACAGAAACAGAAGAAAGCACAACCGAAACGACCTCAGAAACGGAAACCGAAAACACTTCCTCTGATCCCTCCGCTTCTTTGTTTTCTCTGCCTTCTGATGACCCTGACGCTGATACTGACATCCCGCTGCTTGAACTTGAATTTCCGCTCCTGGAGCTTAATTAAATGCGTGTGTGTTTCCCTTCTTTACTTTCCCTTCAAAATCCGCTATACTTGAAATCACGCAGCAAGCAGGTGTTTCTGCCATCTATGGCAGTTCCGGATAGAAAGGTAGATTACTATGTTTCGTTTATGGGGAAAAATATGGAAAGAAAACCGCCTGGTCAAAGATGCGGTCATCGCTGATGAGAGCAATGATACCCGCACCCACAAGATTTTTCATGCACTGGACGAACTGTGCCTGACCTTTGACCTCGGAAAGCCGATCTGGCTGGACGCCACCATCCGTGAATTTCAGCGTCACAGCAAGGCCCGGTTTTACCAAGACAGTTTTATTGAAGAGATAGACTTTGATTATCTGGAAATCCAGATTATTGAAGAATAATATCTCACCTCTGATATAAGTGATCACTTACCCGGATCTTTTTACAGGATCCGGTTTTTTCTTTCTCCAGCCAGCCATGCATCCAGATTGGCAGCAAGATCCCCAACAAGACGCTGTCTCGCTTCAACACTGGCCCATGCAATATGCGGCGTAATCAGCAGTCTGCGGCTGTCCTGGATTCTCAGCAGCGGACTGTCCTGCGGCAGCGGTTCTTTCGTCATCACATCCAGCCCTGCCGCCGCAATCTGATGTTCCTCCAGCGCAGCCGCCAGATCCTCTTCTCTGACAATCGGTCCTCTGCCCACATTGATAAAGATAGCCGATGACTTCATTCTTGCAAACGCAGCCGCGTCCATCATTCCTTCCGTGTACGCATTCAACGGTGCATGTACAGATACAATGTCGGACCGTTCCAGTAACTCCTCCCATGTTACCCTTTCAAAATCCGGGTTGGCGTTTTTCCCGCTCGTAGAATAATAAATCACATGGCAGCCAAACGCCCGTGCAATCTCCGCTACTTTTCTCCCGATCGCACCTAACCCGATAATTCCCCAGGTTTTTCCGGCCAGCTCCCAGAATTTCTCTCCGTAATGGCAGAACAAATGTGATCTGGAATACTCTCCTGATTTCACGAAATCATCAAAATAATTCAGCTTTTCCAGAAGATAAAATACCATGGCAAACGTATGCTGTGCAACAGAATCTGTGGAATATCCCGCTACATTCGTCACCGCAAACCCTCTGGAAGATGCGTACTCCATATCCACATTATTCGTACCGGTTGCAGTAATCCCGATATATTTCAGCTTCTCCGCATCGGAAAGTGTCTCCTCATTCATGGGAATTTTATTGGAAAATATCACATCTGCATCCTTCACACGCTCTTTCGTCTCTTCCGGCGTTGATGAATGATACAACTCCAGGTCGCCGAAACGCGAAAATCCCCTCAGATCCATATCATCCCCGAGACTGTCCGTCTCTAAAAAAACAAGCTTCATTCCTTCCCCTTCTTTCTACCCTATTTTTACAGCCAACTTCTTCACTTTTATTCCACTCTGCGAGCTGCGCAGTCTGCACTCCGTTTCGATCGGCGCAGAACCATGATCCCCCGGACAATATGCACCCCGCCGGAGGATTATGGGAGTGCATAACAGAAAAAAGCGGACCGTACAGAATATCTAGAATCTCTGCACAGCCCGCCCCGTTCGCTGCGGTTCACAGTGCCCCGCAAACCACAGCATTTCGCTTTTATTTTTCTCTGCTGTTCTGACAATTACAGTCTCTTCAGCAGCTCTTCTCTTTCTTTCTCATATCCGGGCTTTCCAAGAAGTGCAAACATGTTCTTCTTGTAGCTCTCTACGCCAGGCTGGTTGAACGGATTTACACCAAGAATATATCCGCTGATACCGCACGCAAACTCGAAGAAGTAGAACAGCTGACCCAGGCTGAACTCATCCTGTTTCGGGATGGTTACCATCAGGTTCGGCACATTGCCATCGGTATGAGCCAGAACCGTTCCGTTCATAGCGCTCTTATTTACGAAGTCTACCGTCTTTCCGGCCAGATAGTTCAAACCGTCCAGATCTGCTGCTTCCTCCTTGATGGTCAGCTCACACTGCGGCTCTTCTACATTCATCACAGTCTCAAACATCACACGGCTGCCGTCCTGGATGAACTGCCCCATGGAATGCAGATCTGTGGTCAGATCTACAGATGCCGGGTAAATACCCTTCTGATCCTTACCCTCGCTCTCGCCGTAGAGCTGTTTCCACCACTCAGATACGTAGTGCAGGCTCGGCTCGTAGTTTGCCAGGATCTCAATCGCCTTTCCTTTTCTGTGCAGGATATTGCGGATCGCTGCATACTGCATGGAATCGTTCTCTTCGAACGGGCTCTCCAGCGCATGCTTTCTTCCGTCTGCAGCACCTTCCATCAGTTTGGTGATGTCCGCGCCGCTGACAGCGATCGGCAGAAGACCTACAGCAGTCAGAACAGAGAAACGTCCTCCGATATCATCCGGCACTACAAAAGTCTCGTAGCCTTCCTCTGTAGCCAGAGTCTTCAGCGCACCCTTCTGTTTGTCTGTGGTAGCATAAATACGTTTTGCGGCTTCAGCTTTTCCATATTTGTTCTCCAGCATCTCTTTGAAGATACGGAATGCGATAGCCGGCTCAGTGGTAGTACCGGACTTGGAAATTACATTTACAGAGAAATCTCTGTCTCCGATTACATCCATCAGATGTTTCATATATGTGCTGCTGATGCTGTTTCCAACGAAATAAATCTCCGGAGTCTTGCGGATCTCTTTGGATACACAGTTATAGAAATTATGACGCAGGAATTCGATGGCTGCTCTTGCTCCCAGATAGGAACCGCCGATACCGATTACCAGCAGTACCTCGCTGTCACTCTTAATCTTCTCTGCAGCTTTTAAAATACGTGCAAACTCCTCTTTATCATAATCTACGGGAAGATCGATCCATCCCAGGAAATCATTTCCGGCACCTTTTCTGGACAGCAGCAGCTCTTTTGCACTCTCTGCGATTGCCTTCATTGATTCCATTTCATTTTCACGAACCACACCGGCAGTTCTGGAATAATCAAATGTAACTTTTGACATTTTACACCTCTCCTTATCTGTTGTTTATCATATTCAAGGATGCCCCGGCATTCTTGCTGCAAGGTGCCCGTCATGCATCTGCATGACATATTCTTCTGCACACCCCGGCAATCTTGTCGGAGGTTATATCAGATGGGGAATTAGCTCCCACCACTAATACTGATTTGTTTCTCGCCACCTGCAAAGACGGGAGTCATTCCATATCTGATGTTTTCCTTCTAAATTCTACCATCAGCGACTTTGATTATCAAGTCAAAAATTCCAGCAGAACCTCTCTGAGGATCTGTTCTTTTTCTTTGGGATCCATCTGCTGCAAAATGCTCTTTCTCTTATCCTGCTCGGCTGCCTTCTCGTCCCGGGCCGCAGCAGTCTCCGCAGCTCCGTCTTTCGCTCGTACCGCCGCCTTCAGGTCTCTCTTATCGCGCTGCGCCCTGCTCTCCTCCGAACTTGCAGTTTTGCGTTTTCTTTCAAAACTGATCATCTCAGCTTCTGTGTCCGCCGCGGCAGCTTCCGCATCACCCTCTTTTCGGTACTCTTCATCAGAGAAATGAATCTCCGGATATTCCTTAATCTCTCCTGAATTTTCCAGATAATCCATCAGCCTTACCTTCAGCGACTGGTGTCGATAACGGTTATCTGTCAGTCCATAGGCCAGCCCAATCAGAAGTGTTGAAAAAATCGCCGCCCGGCTGTATCCCGTTTCCAGCGAGATCGCCGCCCCGCTTCGATAGAGAAGCCACAATCCGGCCCCGCAGCACAGCAGGCAGATCGTCAGTGCCTCCCTTCCCAGGCGTTCCCATTGATGTAGGTTCATCCGCAAAAACTGATAATCCATCATATTCCGGTCTGTAAAAGATGAGATATCATTTACTTTTTCATTCAGGTGTATACAATTCTGAAACCTCTGCCGAAGCTGTCTCAAAAATTTCCCCTGCGTTTCCGCAGCGCCCTGTGTCTCACGGATCAGGCCTTCATACAGACGTCTCAGCACAAACTGGCTGACCACCCCCCAGATGCAGGCCGCTCCGCAAAGGTAAAGCAACAGATTTTGATCCATAATGAATTGCAGCATAGAGAATCCCCCTTTTGAAAAATAATTGGCTCTTCGGCGGCAGCCTGCTGATGCATCTGCCGTCCTTTCTGAGTCGTACCGCCATTATAGCCCTGCTTTTTTTATTTGCAAAGCGAAATCGTTCGACAAATTCTGCCGGTATTTCCCATCAGAAAGTTCCCTGAAAATCATTATCAGGTCAGATTTACTCTCTTTCTGCGTCTCCTGTTTATACTCATATTTTCTCTTAAGCAAACAGGCACTTTTCTGTTCTCAAATCCTTCAGAAACTGCTCCGGAAGCAAAACCCTGCCCGGTCAGATCTCTTCCATCAGGCCTTCGATCAGGCGCACACTGTGCTCTACCGCCTTTTTCTCAAATGTCGGATAGTCCATGGTAGCACTGTCATCCGCCTTGTCGGAGATTGCCCGCACAATCACAAACGGCACTCCATTTAGATAAGAAGCCTGCGCAATAGCAGCCCCTTCCATCTCTGTGCAGTATCCATGGAAATTCTCGGCGATGCGCTCCTTCGTCTCCTTATCAGCAATAAACTGATCTCCACTCACAATTCTTCCGTGGAATACCTGGATCTCCGGATTTACCTGATGACAAACCTTCTCAGCTGCAGCCGCCAGTTTTTCATCTGCCGCAAAAGAAAATACATCCATCTGCGGGATCTGCCCCAGCGGATAGCCAAAGTTCACTGCATCCATATCATGATGCAGCACATCTGTGGAGATCACCACATCGCCAATATTAATTTCCGCATTCAGAGAACCGGCAATTCCTGTATTAATCACTGCTTCTACCCGGAAAAGATCTACAAGGATCTGTGTACACACCGCTGCATTCACCTTGCCGATACCGCTGCGCACTACAACAACCTGTTTGCCCTTCAGCTCGCCTTCGCAGAATTCCATCCCGGCCTTGTGAAACGTTTTCTCCACTTTCATATCCTGTTTCAGTTTTTCTACTTCTACTTCCATGGCTCCGATAATGCCAATTTTATTCATCTTATCTCCTCCTTTTCCTGTTCAGAAATGCTCCGGCATCCTTGTCGTCCGCTTTCTCTGCGGTTTTGCTCTGCCACTGCTGTTTTGTTATCTTCTGTCCTGCTTCTGCCTCGTTTTATTGTCCCATTTGTATAAAAGAGTTCTGGAATGCCCTGGCATTCTCGCTGTGAGATGTGCGTCATCTCACAGCTGACATTCTTAATCCGTGAATGATACTACCATATTTTCCGGAAAATAAAAAGCCCCTGCATGCCGCAAATGAAGCGACAAACAGGAGCTCTAAGCTTCAAAACTCTCGTCTGATATGTAAAACGGACATTCGCAATCCGCTTTTGCTACTTGCCTATTCTGCATTCAACCTGCAAAGTCAAGACTTCTGCACACGATCAGACCGCATCAGATGCATGACGCGCATCTTGCCGGGAGAATATCCGGTATTCCTGATCTTGAAAAAGCCTTTATTTTGCCTCCTTCAGTGCTTCCTTCAGTGCTTTTGCCAGCTGATCAGGACATGAAGTTCCCTTGAATCCGCACTGGATACCTTCCAGTTTGGCGATCGCATCTTCCGCTTTCATTCCATCTACCAGAGCAGCAACCCCCTTCGTATTACCGTCACATCCACCTACAAAATTTACATTTTTTACTTTATCTCCGTCCAGTTCGAACTCAATCGCACGGGCACAGACGCCATGTGTCTTATAAACCATAAAAACTCCTTTCTTTTTTCATCCTAATCCTATCCTCTGCCGTGACAGATGCTTCTCAGAAGTTTTCCTTTTCTGTTTTCTGAGATCATTTTGCTGCATTATCTTATCGGAGACCAATATTTTATATCAGATGTGAGATGACTCCCACCTCGCAGCAAGATATGTCATTATGGTCACGATACTGTCTCTTCATTATAACAGAATATTTTATATTGTAAACCTTTCCCTGTTTCTAAATCATGTCTCTAGAGCGTGTTTGAAAAAGGCTTTTTGTGAGCTGCGAATTCCAGTTTGTGGGAGATTTCGCCCGAATGAGGGCGGCGTAGCGGGGCTACGTCAACCGAATAAGGGCAAAATATACCGCAAAGTGGGGCTCGCAGATCGCGGAAATGGTTTTTCAAACACGCTCTAAACCATCATTATGCGGTTTTACAGCCTCCAATATGCCACATGGCACTCTGATCTATCAAAAGGGTATTTCCTCTGTCTTGCTGCATAGCATCATGGTATGCCCGGAGGGTATTTCCTCTGTCTTGCTGCATAGCATCATGGTATACCCGGAGGGTACTTATTTCACAGGACACAATTTCCTGTGAAATAAAAAAGGAAATCCATAATGGACTTCCTTTTGAGTGCGGAAGATGGGACTTGAACCCACACGATCTTAACGACCACAGGCACCTGAAGCCTGCGCGTCTGCCAATTCCGCCACTTCCGCATTTTGTAAGTACTGTGACTCACAAGAAATATAATATCAGGATGTAAGAAAAAAGTCAAGTGCTATTTGCTCTTACTATCTCTACATACCTTCAAAACCGCATACAAAACTCTCTATCCTTCCATCCGTTTCTAACCCTTCCTTTGGATAAGCTTGCGACCGATTAGTAACAGTCAGCTCCATGCCTTACGGCACTTCCACCTCTGTC
>CAKRNX010000060.1 GCA_934371475.1 uncultured Lachnospiraceae bacterium | reverse complement strand
CACTAAGATTGCGGGTCTGTCAAGTATTTTTTCTTGACAAACCCGCAATCCTTTTCATGGCAGTCAGAGAGTTTTACAATTCAAGCACCCTTTTGTTTTTTTCAGACATCTTCTAACGCAGCCATTTTTTCGTGATACACTTTTCGGAAATATGCCATTTCAGTGAGTGCCGTGATCGTCCACGAAAATGCGTACAGCAGATACAGCGACTCAATCGTGCGGAAATAGGCAAAGATTGTAAATACCCAGATAATCCGAAACACTACGGATCCCATCACCACCACAATCGTAGGCACGAGGCTTTTTCCCAGGGCTCTTGACGCTGCGATCGTTCCATCCATAAATACGGAAATAAAATAGGAGCAGCTCATAATAATCAGGCGGTACCGTCCCGCTCTGATCACTGCCTCATCCGAAGTAAAAATCGAAAGGAACTGATGACCAAACACTGCCAGCAGACCGCCTGCCGCCAATGCCAGCCCCACACCGTAGACCAGACTGACAAGGTAACTCTTCTTTACGCGGTCCTTTTTGCCTGCCCCGTAATTCTGTCCCATAAAGCTTCCGCAGGCTGTATAGAATGCCGCCAGCATATCATAAACCATGGCATCTGCATTGGCTGCCGCCGCATTTCCCGCCACCACTGTGGCATCAAACGAATTGACTCCTGCCTGAATAAACAGGTTGGCCACCTGAAAAATTGCATTTTGAAATCCAGACGGCAGACCGATCTGCAGGATCATCTTTACCTCCGGGCCGGAAAGCCTCAGGAATGGCAATTTCATTCCATAAATATCTCCGCAGCGAAACAGTGATCCCACAATCAGGACTGCTGAAATATACTGAGAAATAATACTGGCCAGAGCCACACCTTCCACATCCATACCGCAGGCTACGACAAAGAAAAGATTGAGCCCTACATTCACAACTCCGGCAAAAGCCAGATAATACAGTGGTTTCTTTGTGTTTCCGACAGCCCCGTAAATCGCATTGCCAAAATTATAGAGTGCAAGTGCCGGCATTCCAAGGAAATAGATCCTGATATAGAGCACAGCCTTGTCCATCAATTCTGCCTTTGTATTCAGAAGTCCAAGCACCGGACCGGCAAAAATCACCCCGATCAGAGTCAGCACAATGCCGAGAAGCAGGCTGAGAATTGCCGCCGTATGCACTGTCCTTCTCATTCCTTCCTGTCTGCCAGCTCCGAAACATCTGGCCGCCAGTACATTGATCCCGCTGCCCATGCCGATCAGGATCCCGGTAAACATGGCAATCAAAATAGTGGTAGAACCCACTGCCCCCAGTGAAAGCGATCCCCTGAACTGCCCGATCACTGCCACATCCGCCATATTAAACAATACCTGCAGTAGGTTAGACACCATCAGCGGAATGCTGAAAAACAGCATTTTCCGGCCAATCGACCCTTCTGTCAGATCGTTACTGCCTTGTCCCATATCCATTTGCTCCTTTCATCTGACGCCTGCGCTTCCAGGTTCTTTTGCCCTTTCCGGCACAACGCCATCTGATTTCACGGTTCGGATATCCTGAAGATACGCTGCCGATGGCCTCGCCCATCCACACCTGCGTCTCGCACCCGTCCCCTGTATTGCGCAGCAAATCCTCCCGAATTCTGGCCCGTCCTGGTTCTATCAGCAAAATCACAGTAGAACCGCCGAACTCAAACCGGCCCTTCTCCTCGCCGCGCCTGACTTCTCCGGCCTGATGATAATTGCAGATGCGCCCTACCATCAGTGCTCCCACTTCCATCTGCAGAATGGTTCCAAACTCCCGGTTCCGGATCAGAGTAAACTCTCTGGTATTTTCCTTAAACGCATCTGCCCGCTCTACTGCAATCGGGTTTACCGTATGAAATATGCCAGGTATCCTGTAGTTATCGCTCTTAACTCCTGTCACCGGATAAATGTACCTGTGATAATCTGTCACACAGAGACGCAGAATAATCGCATAGCCTCCCCGATAACGCCTGGCCAGCTCTCTGCTGTGCAATAAAGAGCGAAGTGTATAACGTGTATGCTTCACTGTAAAAGAACGATCCCCGTCAATCGGATAGACACTCACTCTGGCATCGCAGGGCGCAATCAGATGATTCGCATTCTGATCTACCGGACGTTTTTCTTTCTGGATTTCTCTTGTAAAAAAATCATTGTAAGAAGTAAATTCTCCCGGCTGTGTGCGTACATACGGCTCCATATCCATATGGTTTAACCGGATAAACGGTCCTACCAAGAACCGGGACGCCCCTGTATCTAACAGTTTCCCTGCCAGCTCCGACACCGGCGGCTGCGCCAGCAGCTTCACTGCGCATCTCCCCCACCGGCTTGTATACAGAACAGAAAGCAGGCGATCCTGCGTCCCCTGCTCTGTATATAACACTCCATCGTGATCAATATAATTCATTTTTTCTCTCCGTTATATGTAGCCATCAGTACAGCTTCAGCAGCTTTCCGATGATCACCACTGCCAGTAGCACAAAAACTGTAATTTCTTTGTTCCCCGGTTTCTTTACCTTTACATTACTGATATTCAGCAGTGCCACCAGCAGCATCACAGCGATCAGTACCCGCAGATATGCGATCTGTCCCAGATACGGACGCAGAAGATAGATCACCGGAAAAATAATGGCGATACTTGTAACCGGAAGCCCCTGATAGTACTTGCGTACCTCTGTCGTTTTCTGCTGCCGTTTTTCTTCCATTACATTAAAATATCCCAGCCGGATCACTCCTGCCAGCACAAACAGACACATAGCCAGCGTTCCCCAGAAGCCTCTCAGTCCAAGTCCGTACCCCAGAAACGCAGGAAACACGCAGAAACATACCAGATCACAGAGGGAATCAATCTGAATCCCGAACAGTTTCTCATCGTCCGTCCGTTCTTTTTTCGTTCTCGCTACTTTTCCATCCAGCATATCACAGATGCCTGATACAACCAGGCAGGCAATCGCCATCCTGAAATGTCCTTCAAGTGCCTGCGTCATGCCAATCACAGAGCTGACCAGCCCTAAATACGTCAAAATTACGGTATAACTGTAAAATCCCAAAAACATAACTTACCCCTTCACTCTCTTTCCGTTTATCGTCATATCTTCTTGTTGATCTTGTCAAAGAATCGCATCACATACCGATATAACGATGTGTGATGGGAAAACCACCAGCATCCCTCCGCCAGCGCTACAGCACCTATCACATCCACCAGATAGTGCTGCTTCGTCGTCTGCGTGGAGATAAATACCGCTATCGCAAATATACAGGAAAACCACCGATACCAACGCGGAAATTTTTTATTCCCGCGGATCGCAATATAGCAGAACCAGCTTACCAGGCAATGGATGGACGGAAACAGGTTTACCGCCTGATCCGTGTTCCACAGCCACTGCATTGCCGGATAGAAAATAGAATCCGTCGGAAGCTCCGGCCTGACGTTTGTGGTAGGCAGCACCACGAAAAAGATACCGCAGACCACACGTGACAGCAGATCTGCCGTCACAAAACGGTAAAACTCTTTTATTTCCAGATGCCCCGCCATAATATAATTGACCGCCCAGAACAGATAGCATCCCAGATAAATTACAATCGTCCACGGAACCAGAGGCACCATGCGATCCAGTTTCGTCGTAAAGTCGAAATGATACCAGTCTGCAGTTATACTCATAGTTCCCCAGTAAATCAGACAGTTAAAGGCAAATACCGAAATCAAAGGAATGATTGAATACAGCCTCACCCATGGATCTACATATTTTTTCAGAAATTTCATATTTTTTCCTTTTCTGTTACTGTTTCATCATTCCCTGAACTTCAAGAATGCCCCGGTATTCTACTCTCCGTTTCGATCAGCGCAAACTTGCGGTATCAGAAATTATCAAAATCTCCCATCTGAATTTTACAGATTTGCATTCTCAAACTTGGGCTGATAGCCATGGTTTCTGAGTGCCTGCACAATCCGCTCCTTATGCTCGGTTCCGAAAGATTCCAGCGTAATCTTCAGTTCTACTGCCGCATTTCGGTTTGTGCTGACAAACTGATTATGATCCAGCTTGATGACATTGCCCTGTTCTTCTGCAATGATAGAAGCTACGCGTACCAGCTCACCGGGCTTATCCGGAAGAAGCACGGAAATTGTAAAGATACGGTCTCTCTGAATCAGTCCGTGCTGTACGACAGAGGCCATTGTAATTACATCCATATTTCCGCCGCTGAGCACACTGACGATCTTCTTTCCCTTTACATTCAGATGTTTCAGGGCTGCCACGGTCAGCAGACCTGAATTTTCAACGATCATTTTATGATTTTCCACCATATCAAGAAATGCCACGATCAGCTCATCGTCTGACACTGTGATGACTTCATCCAGATTTTCCTGCAGATATGGAAAAATATGTTCCCCCGGCGTCTTAACCGCAGTACCGTCTGCAATCGTATTCACGCTTGGCAGGGTTGTCACCTTTCCGGCCTCAAGAGATGCCGTCAGGCAGGCAGCCCCTTCCGGCTCCACGCCAATCACACGGATCTTCGGATTGAGCAGCTTTGCAAGTGTGGAAACACCTGTAGCCAGTCCGCCTCCGCCCACCGGCACCAGGATATAATCTACCAGAGGAAGCTCCTTGAAAATCTCCATGGCGATAGTTCCCTGACCGGTAGCCACTGTCGGATCATCAAACGGATGGATGAACGTATAACCGTTTTCTTCCGCCAGTTTCAGCGCATGTTCGCATGCCTCATCATACACATCTCCGTAGAGTACAACCTCCGCGCCGTAACTCTTGGTACGGTTCACCTTCATCAGCGGCGTAGTGGTCGGCATGACGATAACCGCCTTGCAGCCGTATGCTTTTGCCGCATAGGCAACCCCCTGCGCATGGTTTCCGGCAGATGCGGTAATCAGTCCTCTCTGTCTCTCTTCCTCGCTCATAGTGCTGATCTTATAGTATGCGCCGCGGATCTTGTACGCACCGGTCACCTGCATATTTTCAGGTTTCAGATATACCTTGTTCCCTGTATTTATACTGAAATACTCACTGTATACCAGTTTTGTCTCGTTTGTTACTCTGCGCACGATCTCCGCGGCTTCTTCAAATGATTCTAATGTCAGCATCTTTTCTGTCTCCTTATTCTGTCGTCCGCAATCTGACGACTTCTGTTCTTTGTAATTTCTTATCTCTGTTCGTCCGCTATTTATTTACATCAAACAGCGCGTTAACAAACTCATCTGCATTAAACTTCTGCAGATCATCAATCGTCTCTCCGACTCCGATATATTTTACCGGAATCCCCAGCTCTGAGTGAATCGCCACAGCGATGCCGCCTTTTGCAGTACCGTCCAGCTTTGTCAGAATAATGCCGGTAATGTCCGTCACTTCCTCAAACTCTCTGGCCTGAGCCAGCGCATTCTGGCCTGTCGTGCCATCGAGGACTACCAGTGTCTCTTTGTATGCTTCCGGATACTCCCGTTCAATAATCTTATTGATCTTGCCCAGTTCGTTCATCAGATTCTTTTTGTTATGAAGCCGTCCTGCCGTATCACACAGAAGCACATCCGCATTCCTTGCCTTGGCGGCAGCAATCGCATCATATACGACCGCTCCCGGATCAGAACCCTCCTGGCCTCCGATCATATCTACGTTGGCACGTCTTGCCCACTCAGCCAGCTGTTCTCCCGCAGCCGCACGGAACGTGTCAGCCGCAGCCAGCACAACCTTTTTCCCCTGATCTTTCAGCTTGCCAGCCAGCTTGCCCACACTTGTAGTTTTACCTACGCCATTCACGCCGACTACCAGGATCACAGACTTTCTGTGTTCAAACTCATAGTCCGTCTCCCCTACATTCATCTCATCCTTGATACTCTGGATCAGCAGTTTCTTGCACTCTGCCGGATCCTTGATCTTCTGCTCCTTTACCTTCGTTTTCAGATCTTCAATAATAGAAGCAGTCGCATTGATGCCCAAGTCTCCCATCACAAGGATCTCCTCAATCTCTTCATAAAAATCGTCATCAATGCTGGAATATCCGTTAAATATGGAATCGATACCCGAAACAATATTATCTCTGGTTTTTGTAAGTCCCTGAACCAGACGTTTAAAAAAACCTTTCTTTTCTTCCATATGTCACTCTCCTTCCTGCTGCAATATTCATATCTATAACCGCTGCTATTTGTCCAGCTCATCTTCAATCAGGCTGACTGAAACCAGCGCCGAAACTCCTTTCTCCTGCATCGTAATGCCGTAAAGTCTGTCAGCCGCAGCCATAGTTCCTCTTCTATGTGTAATAATAATGAATTGTGTATGCTTTGTCAACTTGTGAAGATAACTGGCATACCTCTCCACATTGCTCTCATCCAGCGCCGCCTCAATTTCATCGAGCAGACAGAACGGAGATGGCTTGAGATTCTGGAGGGCAAAGAGCAGCGCAATCGCTGTCAGAGATTTTTCTCCGCCAGACAGCTGCATCATATTCTGCAGCTTTTTGCCTGGCGGCTGTGCAATGATCCGCACTCCGGCCTCCAGGATATCCTCATCCTCTACCAGCTCCAGCGTTCCCTTTCCTCCGCCGAAAAGCTGTTTGAATGCCTTATCAAACTCCGCCTGAATCAGCGCAAACTGTTCCTTAAACTGTGCCCGCATACCGGCATCCAGATCTTCGATAATTTTCTCCAGTGCAGCCTCCGCCTGTACCAGATCCTCATGCTGCGACGTGAGAAATGTATGTCTCTCGGACAGTTCTCTGTAATCTTCAATCGCATTGACATTGACGCTGCCCAGACTTTTGATCTCATTTTTCAGTTCGGCAATCTGTCCCCTGATCTGTGCCGGACCGCCGAGATCTTCCCTCTTCAGCTCCAGAGCCGCACTGTAAGTCAGCTCATATTCATCCCACATATAGGAAATCCGGGCATCTCTCGTCTCTTCCAGTTTCTCCATCTGGCTGTTCAGACGGAAGCACTCTTTGTCAAGCAGGGTACTGCGTCCGGAGAGATCTTCTCTTTTTCGGAAAATATCCTTCTGCTGTCTGCTCTTTTCTTCCTTTTTCACACTCAGCTGCGCACCCTGTCGCTCTGCCTGACTGATCATTCCGGCAGCGTTCTCTGACTCCCGGCCAATCTGAGCGATCTGTTCTTCTTTCTGATGAATCTGCTCTGCCTCATCTGCCAGCTGCTGCCGAATCTGCTCCTGTTCACGCTGGAACGCTGTGATCTCTCCCAGCAGTCGCTCACTGCTGCTGACTGTAAATATCTCTTCCTGTTCCAGTGAAGCCAGCTGCAGGTGTACCTGTTCCAGCTCCCTGGCCGACCGGCTTTCACGCTCTCTGATCTGTTCCAGCTCCTGTGCGGCCTGCTCCGCCGCCCTTTTCAGTTCCTGCTCCCGGCTGGCCGACTCATTCAGCAGAGCCTCAATTCCTGCCGCCTCCTGATCCATTTCCCCGGACTGCGCCTCAATCTCCTCGCCTTCCCTGCGAATCTGCTGATAACCGCTGACCGTCTGATCCTTCTGCGTCTTTACCTCGCGCATTTTCATCTGCACGGTATTCTGTTCAATATACTTTTTCTGCAGCTGATCAGAAATTTCCACAAGCAGTTCTCTCTGTTTGCTCCGCTCGTCTCTGCATGTATCAATCGACGCACGCAGTTCTTCCATTTTCTTTTTCTTTTTTTCTACCTCAGACTGCAGTTCTTCCATCTCGCGGCGCCGTCCCAGCAGATTGCTATTACTTCGGAATGCACCACCCGTCATGGAACCGCCCGGACTCAAAGACTCTCCCTCCAGCGTAACAATTCTGAGCGTGTAGCGATATTTTCTGGCCAGAGCCACCGCATGATCGATCTGATCGGTCACCACCGTTTTGCCAAGAAGGTACTCCACCAGATATGCATATTTGCCGTCAGCACTCACCAGGCCGCTGGCCAGCCCGATAACCCCCGGCTCACGCAACACCTGGTCCTGTCCGAAACCGCCTCTTCGGCTCATCGCAGTCAGCGGAAGAAATGTAGCCCGGCCAAATTTGTTCCGTTTCAGATATTCAATCATCCGTTTGGCTGTATCTTCATCCTCCGTCACAATATTCTGGATGCTGCCGCCCAGCGCTGTCTCAATCGCAATCTCATATTTTTTTTCCGTTTTAACCAGATCTGCCACAACGCCCAGGATTCCTTTTTCACGGTCCTTCCGTTCCATCACCCGGCGGATACTGTTGCCATAGCCGTCATAGCGCTCTGTCATATTGCGCAGAGATTCCAATCTGGAGGCGTCTCTGTGATATTCTGTCTGCACCCGCTCGATCTGCTGGTTGTCATCCGCAAGCTGTTCCTGCAGACGGTCAAGCTTCTCATTGATCTGTGCACTTTTTTCGTTCAGTTCTCTGATCTGTCCGATAATCCCGTCATGCTCGGCCTGAAGTCCGTCCAGAATCCCTTTCTGATCGCTCTCCTGGCTCTTCAGTTTCAGGATCTGCTGGCTGATCTGCGCCCTGCGGATATTCAGCTGCTCTATCATCGTGGCAAAACGCTGCTGCCTGGCTTTCACAGAGCTTCGCTCATTCAGCAGACTGATCATCTCGTTCTTGCATCGCTCAATCTGTCCGCTGCACGCCTCAATCTGCTGCAGCAGATTTTCATGCGCTGCAGCTGCCTCGCGGTTCTGCTCCCGGATTTCATCCGTCTTTGCCCGGATCTGGTGCTGCCTCTGATCTGTCTGCGCTTTCTGCTGCTTTCTGTCCTCGATATCCTTCTCCAGCATATCAAACCGGGACCGCATATGCTCCCTGCTCTGCCTGGAAGTCTTAATCTGCTCGCCAAGCAGCGCAATCCTGCTCTCCAGCTGCTGTCTCTCAAGCCGCGCGACTGTCGTCTTTTCCTGCTCTGCTTTCAGCTCCTTTTCAATAACCTCCAGCTGTGTCTCCAACGCTTCATATTCAGCCCTGGTCTTTTCATATTCTTCCTGTGTCTGTCTCAGATCATCAGCCGCAATCCCGTACTTCTCCTGCGTCTGTACCAGTTCTTCCCGCAGTCGTTCAACGTCGCCCAGGAACATATTGACATCGTACGCTTTCAGTTCTTCCTTCTTTTTCAGATAAACTCTGGCTTTCTCTGCCTGCCGTTCCATCGGTTCCAGCTGCCTGGACAATTCCGCCAAAATATCATTGACACGGATCAGATTCTGCTGTTCATCTTCCAGTTTTTTCTGTGCGGTAAATTTTCGTCTTTTATATTTTACAATGCCGGCTGCTTCATCAAACAGTTCACGGCGCTCCTCGGGTTTTCCGCTGAGTATTTTCTCGATCTGCCCCTGCCCGATAATCGAATATCCTTCTTTGCCAATACCGGTATCGTAAAACAGCTCATTGACATCCTTCAGACGGCACTGCGTCCCGTTAAGCAGATATTCGCTCTCTCCTGAACGGTACAGGCGTCTCGCCACAGTCACTTCATCATAAGATACCGGCAGACTGTGGTCTGAATTATCCAGTGTAATCGCTACAAACGCATATCCCATCGGTTTGCGGTTCTCGGTTCCGGAAAAAATAATATCCTGCATGGTGCCGCCTCTCAGCTGCCTCACGCGCTGTTCTCCCAGCACCCATCGCACTGCATCCGCCACGTTGCTTTTTCCGCTGCCATTAGGTCCTACGATACCCGTAATACCTTCATGAAACTGAAATACAATCTTATTGGCAAACGACTTGAAGCCCTGCACCTCAATACTTTTCAGATACATCCATTTTTCCTCTCAGAGAAATAATTGCCCGATAAGCAGCTTCCTGCTCCGCACCTTTTTTGGTGCTTCCCACACCGGTTCCCTCTGTTTTTCCGCCGATGCGAACCTCTACAATAAATCTTTTGGCATGATCCGGTCCTTCTTCTCCGGTCAGCACATAGGCTACTTCTTCTTCCTTATAATCTCTCTGCACAATCTCCTGCAGGATTGTCTTGCTATCGTAAAAGAGTTTTTTATGCTCAATATCTGTCAAAATAAATTTTCTTACAAATTCTTTTGCGCTAGCAAAACCACCATCCAGATAGATCGCCCCAATCAGTGCTTCCATCGCATCTGAAACGATAGAATCTCTGTGTCTGCCGCCTGTATGTTCTTCTCCTTTTCCCAGAAGCAGATACTCCGGCAGCCCGATATCCCTGGCACACAGCGCCAGTGTCGGCTCACATACCAGACTGGCTCTCAGCTTAGTCATATCTCCCTCCGGCATCTGCGGATATTCCAGAAACAAAAATTCACTGCTGCTCAGCTCCAGTACAGCATCTCCCAGAAATTCCAGGCGTTCATTATCTCCCGCATTCTCCTGTCTGTGTTCATTGGCATAAGAACTATGACTCAGTGCCTGACGCAGCAGTGACAAATCTCTAAACCGATATCCAATCTTCTTCTGCAACATTTCCATTGCTTTTTCTGACATAACGCACCTCTCGAACTCAATCATTCTCTCCAATACGGCTATTACTGTCCGCTTTACCGGTTACCTGCCCGGCAGAATCGCGCATCCGCACAAAGCATCTTAGGCTCATCAGATGCCCTCTCCTGTGTAACAAGAGAGGGCTGTCACCATATCTGTGGCAGCCCTGCTTTCTCAACCTATCGCATTTTTAATCTGCTCAGCGGCATCTCCGACAGTCACAATCTTTTCTGCCTCTTCTGTCGGAATTTCAATATCAAACTCTTCCTCAATTCCCATGATAATTTGAAATACATCCAAAGAATCTGCTCCAAGATCATCTACAAATGTAGTATCCGGTGTGATTTCATCCACATCTACATTTAAGACCTCCGCAATAATTTGCTGTAATTTTTCAAATTCCATCTGCTTTCTCTCCTTACTTTTCATTTTCTGCAGCAATATGCTCTTTTATTTTCTCATTAATCTTCTGTTCCTTGAACTGGACACATTGAATAATGGAATTTTTGATTTCTTTTGCCTTGGAACTGCCGTGTGTCTTTACCACCAGCCCATTCAGTCCCAGAAGCGGTGCTCCTCCATACCTGCTGGCATCAAAGGACTTGAGCGCCTTTTTGAGCGCCGGCCTGATCATGAGCGCACCAAGCTTGCTCCGCATACTGGACATCAGACTTTCTTTTACCACCGACAACAGCGTTGCCGCCGTACCCTCATACATCTTTAGCACAATATTCCCCGCAAAAGCCTCACAGACTACCACGTCGACACAACCTCCGGGAATATCCCTCGCCTCCACACTGCCGATAAAATTAAGTTTGCCTTCTTCTTTCAGTTCCTTCAGCAGTGGAAATGTCTCTTTTACCAGTGCATTTCCTTTTTCTTCCTCTGCACCGATATTCAGGATACCTACCCTGGGATTTGAAATGCCAAGAACATTTTCCATATAAATCGATCCCATCCGGGCAAACTGCACCAGATGAGAAGCTCGCGCATCTACATTGGCTCCGCAGTCCAGAAGCAGTGTCACGCCTCTTTTCGTCGGTATCAGAGAAGCCAACGGCGGTCTTTCAATGCCGCGGATCCTCCCCACGATCACCTGTCCGCCTACCAGCACGGCACCTGAGCTGCCCGCAGATACAAAAGCGTCCGCTTCCTGGCGTTTTACCATATTCATCCCTACTACAATAGAAGAGTCCTTTTTTTTACGGATCGCCATTACCGGAGGCTCCGCTGTCTCAATCACCTCTGAGGTATGTATCACTTCAATCTGTTCCGGCGGGTACGTGTATTTCTTTAATTCTGCATTCACTGCATCCTGCCGGCCAAGCAGAAGAACTTTGATGTCCTTCCGACTGTTCACTGCCGTAACAGCGCCCCGCACAATCTCACTCGGTGCATTGTCGCCGCCCATGGCATCCACAGCCACACGAATCTGTTCGCTCATCTTTCCGCCTCCTAACACTTAATTATTACTATACTAAACATCAATCTAAAAAGCAAGATAAAAAAGTGTGCTTCACATCCCCCGCGGGCTACTGCTTTGGCAGCACAACTT
>CAKRNX010000059.1 GCA_934371475.1 uncultured Lachnospiraceae bacterium | reverse complement strand
TATTTGGTCTCCGACAATATTGCAGAGGTGAGGAGAAGAAATGCGTCATACATTTGCATGACGCATTTCTCGCAGCAGGAATACGGGGATATTCTTAAACGAACAGAAGAAGAGCGGCGGTTCCGGCATAGGACAGAAAGAAGAGAGAAAGTGTAGATAAAAAATATGGAATATAATACAGAGATATTAACAGAAGGATGTCAGAAACTGGGGCTTCCCCTGTCACAGGAGCAGATCAGCCAGTTTATGATATATTATGAAAATCTGATAGAAAAAAATAAGGTGATGAACCTGACAGCCATTACAGAATTTGAAGATGTGATGGTAAAACACTTTATAGACAGCCTGGCTATTATAAAGGCAGTGGATATGGGGAAGGCAAAAAGAGTTCTGGATCTGGGAACAGGCGCAGGATTTCCGGGCATCCCTCTGAAAATTTTATATCCGCAGACAGAATTTGTCCTGATGGACTCGCTGAATAAAAGAGTGAAATTTCTGAATGAGGTAATAGAGAACTGTCATCTGGAAAACATCACAGCTGTTCATGGACGGGCGGAAGAGATGGGAAGAAAAGAGGAATACAGAGAGAGTTTCGATCTCTGTGTTTCCCGTGCAGTAGCTAATCTGTCATCACTGTCAGAATACTGCCTTCCGTTTGTACAGAAGCAGGGATGGTTTGTGTCATATAAAGCCGGAGATATAGAGGAAGAGCTGAAAGGAGCGGGAAGAGCGATCCGGCTTCTGGGAGGACAGCTGCAGAAAGTTGTTAAATTTGAATTGCCGGGAAGTACTATCGAGCGTTCCTTTGTAGTGATAAAAAAAGTGGAACATACTGCGGCAAAATATCCCAGAAAGGCAGGAACACCTGCGAAAGAGCCATTGTGAAAATAAAAAGTGTTACTATTCAAAAATGCCTCTGCAATTTTGGCAGAGGTTATATCAGCTAGGGGATTGACTTCCGCCATTGATATGGATTTGCTATTTGCCATCTGCAGAGGCGGAAGTCACTGTTATTTGATGCAGACTGCATATCAGGCTGCATATGAAGCATAGTTTTGTTGTGGTCAGGAAATTCTGATTATCTAACCATAGACTTCCGGCATCTTTTTATAGCTGCCGGCTGGGAAGATATTTTTGAATCTGTGTCAGCATTTCTTCGGGTGTCTCCAGCTGAGGCAGTAGTTTTGTGCCATAAATAGATGTCACGTGAAACGCAGGATTGAGTCTGCGATAACATTCAGCAATTTCCTTCCCTGTCTCTGTTTTTTCGCCGTAGATAATTGAAACGGGAACCTTCAGGCTGGGAAGTACCCGGCGCAGGTTAACGTTGAGGTAAAAACCGTCCAGGCTAGCCTGCAAATATTTCCCGCCGCCTGCTTTGCGGTGAGCTGCCTCGTAATAAGCATCAATATGACGCTGCGGGATCCGGAATGGATTGAATACATATTTTTCGGTCAGATTGTATTCAATGTTCTGGTGACAGGATTTAATATAATAGATTGTAGTTCCGATGATGGGGATCTCCATGATGGAACGGATGATCTTTGATTTCCTGTTCGGTATATGATCCAACCGGGCAAGACTTACAGGGTTAATCAGCATGAGCTGACGGAACAGAGACGGATCCTGGTAAGCTGCCATAATTACGAACGAAGAAGAAAGTCCGGTCACAGCAACGCTGGCAGCCTCTCCGATAATATCGCGGATAAAATCATTGACCAGCTGTACGTACAGGTAGTTGGTGTAAGTGATGCCTGGTTTGTCAGATCTTCCGCAGCCGGGCAGATCAAGCGTGTAAACGGTATAATCAGCTTTCAGTTTTTCTTCCAGTTCGCTCCATTCATAGGAGGAAGAAGCAGTTGTGAGGTCGTGGATCAGAAGAAGAGGAGCACCGTTGCCTTCTGCACGGAAAAATACATCTCCGGTTTTCCAGTGATAATAACTGCCGACGCCTGGTTTGAGTATGTTTTTAAGTACGGCAGAAGCAGAAACCATCTGATTGATCATATGCATGGATCCCATGGCTAAAAGGTCTGCGGTAGCAATTACTTTTAGGCGTTGTCTGTGCTTGGACATATCAATATCCTTCCTTTCAGGTATAAAATATTCATATTCATTCAATGACAGATATGTAAAGTTAAAATAACCAGCTTCCTTTGACGATGTGCCCTGACTGTGCGGAACAAAGCTTTAGGATATATCATGATGCCATACAGCAGACAGGAAAAACAACATACGCAACCTGCTCACATAAGAGGAATGCAAAAGTAGTTATATCAGATATGAGGTGACTCCTCTTTCAGCAGGTGCGAAAAACAAAACAGCATCCGTGGAGAACGTCAATCTTTCATCTGATATAGTCTCCGGCAAAATCACAGCTTTCATTTACAAAACAGTTGAAGCGGTACTCGGAAAGGGAATGTTCACTTTACATTTGTATTTATATAGTATAAACTAAAAATGATGAACTTACAAATGAAAATTGCTGAATGACAGAGGAAAATATGATAAATCAGTATATCAAAAAACAGCTGGAAGAGAGTAATGCCAGGATAGAAAAGAAACATCAGAGACAAGAGTATCTGCGGCACGAGGAAGAAAGCTGTTTACTAAAAATAAAGGAACTTTGGGAACAGCAGGATGTGGGAATGGAGCTGTTTTCACCGCGGAGCGCGGAAGACAGCACGACGCGTCGGGAAATCTCTGAGATTAAACAGCGGCTGGAAGAGATCCGATTGGAGCAGAAGCGGCTTAGTCAAGAGATAAGCAACGCGAAGGAAGAACAAACAAAATACCAGGATATGCTTCTTGAAATAAAAAAGAAAGAAAGCTTATCCATGGAAATGAATGGTATGGCTGATAAAACGAATATATGTATGGCGGGGGCAGAACAAAAAACAGGTAATGCAGGTGGTGAAAAAACAGACATAGATCCGGAAAAAGCATTGGAAGAAGCAGAACAGACGCATTTTGAGTCGGAATATACAAAACAGCAAGAAGCTGGCGAGAAAAATACGACAGAGAATGCGACAGGATTCGTGGAAACAGTGGAGAAAAAACAGCCAGAAAACAGTGAAGAACAGCCGGATCTGGTGGAAGAAAAACTGGAAAATGTTACAGGACGAAATAACATAAAAAGAAATGAGCTGGATGAAAATGAAGTCCTGAAACAGATACTGACAAAAGTGGAGAGGTGTATTGCTTTATGGGGAACCGATAGAGGCAAATGCAAAAATGAAATGGTGCATTTGAAATATTATATCAAGTCAATGGTTTCACAGGGATATGTTTCACGTGAAACACAGGAAAGAAAAAATGGTGATATGACATAATCTGATAGTAACTACCCAGAAAAGAAAAAGTATTTTTGCAATTTGTAAATTCAGTGGGGGCGCTTCCTATGGGAGTGTGCAAATGGAAGCATACAGACAGTGCCTGCAATACAGAACAAAAGCTGTGCTGCCAAAGCAATAATCTGCGGGGTGTGCAAAGCACACTTTTGTCCTTTCACAGGAAATTGCGTCCTGTGAAAGAAAAAGCCTCCGGCGTGATGCGCAGCTCGCAGAGAAGAAGCCTGCTCGCGCGCGGAACAAAAGCTGTGCTGCCAAAGCAGTGATTCGCGGGGTGTGCGAGGCACACTTTTGTTCTGATGGGTAACCTTACGCCTGGGTAATTTTGCGCCGGGCAGTTGCAGGCAACGATGTATAAAATTTTTGCCACTGTAAGTTGCAGGAAGTATGACGCGTGCGACAACCTCTAAAGATTTGTATGGAAATAGACAGCTATAGACAGCTGTTATATGGTGGCTCACTGCTTACAAAAATAAAACGATACAGACAGGGATTCGAAATGGATGTCCCTGTCTGTATTTTTTTCTTTCACAGGAAAATACATCCTGTGAAAGAACAAACCTCCGGCAGGGCGCACATTGTCCTCCGGACAATGTCTTTGCGCCGACCGAAACGGAGTGTAGACTGCGCAGCTCGCAGAGAAGAAGTATGTATCCTCTGGGTATACCATGACGCTATATGGCAAGATAAGAGGAACCTGCACACGCAGGCTGCTCATGCGCGAAACAGGAGATAATGTTTTACAGTGATTTGTATTGTGGTTTTGTCTGTTTGCAATAAATAAGATAAGGCTTCTGATAATCGGCCATGCTTCGTGAACAATGATCTTACATAGATCGAACAATATCAATATATAATACGAGGAGAATAATAACACCTGATTGTTTATAATTAAAAAAGAAATATAATTTTTTTCAGATAAACTGTGGAACAATATTTGATTGTGGACAAGTGGCGATATGGATTGAGAATATCTGCCTGATTTACTTTTGCTGCTGAAATGTGAAGAAGCTTTTGCCTAGTAAACATCGGATATCGTGCCTCAAAAATTTAAGATCATATAGGTGTTTCACGTGAAACATTTAAAAGTTTGCTGCTTGCAGTACGGTATGTTTTTGAACATAGAATAAACATTCCCCCTCAAGTGCGCGGATCATTAAGCGAGGGGCAGGAGGATGTTTGCACCAGTAGGGATGAAAAGCTCCGCTGATAGTCGTGAGGCGACCGCGTTCATGAGCAGGCAGCGAAAACGGATTGCGAATGAACGCTTTACAGATAGTGCAGAATAACAGTGCAGAATAAATGCACTGGGAGACTGACTCGAATAGTGGTGAGAAAACAGCCATTGTACATCGGATGTGAAGTGGCTTTCAACCTCCGCAGGCAGCGAGAAACAAATCAGTATCAGTGGTGGAAGCTAAGCCCCACCTGATCTATCCTCCGGCAGAATTGCAGAGATACGCAGCAAGGATGCTGAAGTATTTCTGCAAAGATAAATGGAGGAAAAGCCAGATAAGATTATTCAAAAATAAAATGTAATAAATATGTTTCACGTGAAACAAGAAATGAGATGCGATGATTACACAGAACAGAGAGCGAATTCTGACAAGGATCGAAGAACAATAAACTATAATAAGTTTACACAGAAGGAAGGAAAAATGCAGACTGCGCAGATAACAGTTCCGGATATTATTTGATATAGAATGTATTTGAGATAGAATGACACTTTTTAATAAAACCGGACTTAGGCTGGGTGGATGAAAAGTCATAAGCAAAAATTGTGACTTGCTGAATAATGGTTTGCAGGTGCAGCAATATAAAGATATGAAGAGAAACAGGGACGGGGAAATACGACAGATGGTTTATGATCGAACTCAACAGAAACAGATACAGTTAAAAATAATGTTACTTTTGCAGGCTATGAATCAGGCAGTCTATGCTTGTATGGATATTGGTTGTCTCGTTAAAAGAATTAAATGCCCTATACATAAAATGAAATAGGATTTGGTATAAAATAGTCACAAACAGATAGACACATCGATAAAAATAGAAAATATCTAACTTTATCGAATAAAAAAACGGAATAATAGCAGAGATGGAAAAACAGCAAGAAAAGTGAAAAGGAGAATAAAGATTTATAATAGCTGAAAAATAAAAAAACGCTGTAAAATAAAGAAAATTTAAGCGCAACCAAAACGACAGCAGCACAGATATTTACAGACAAATAGATCTATAAATATCGAAATAAATAAACAAAAAACAGTGCACAGAGACATATAACTGTTACAATAAGAAGAAAAAATGTCCAAGGGATATTAAATAAATCGATATATAACGAAAAGAACCAAAGTTAATCCACAAACATCGATATAAATTTCAAAATAAGATGCTTCCGTCGAAACGTATATTAGCTGTGAGACGATTTCCACCTCTGCAGATGGCAAGGAACAGGTTGGCAGCAGTGGTGGGAGACAATATCCCTTCTGATCTGACTTCCGGAAGGGCGCGCATTGTTCAAGGGATAATGGTTTTGCGATGACCGAAACAGGATGCAGATGCAGAGGTGCACAGGAGAAATATGTCGTGCATATGTATGACGCGCACCTCACAGCAGGAATACAGGGGCTTTCTTGAAATATATGGGATATATTAATATTTCATTCTATGATTTATTGTGAGAGTATGAAAGGGGTTAGATTTTTTGAAACTTTAGTTTAAAAATGTGTAGATCTGTTTGAACACAGAATAAGCATCCCCCCGATTTGAGTGCGTGGAGCACAAGCGATGGGACAGGGGAGGGGTTATGTCAGTGGGAATGAAAAGCTCCCGCTGACAGGCGTGAGGCGACTGCGTTCATGCGCAAGTAGCGAAAGCGGATCGCGAATGTCCGATTCACTTATGTAAATTTTATCGTTTCATTTTGAAAAGTAACCAGATACTCTGTTGCAGATAAGGGAGATCTGTGTTACTGCAAAAAAAGTTCTCGGATATATCACGCAGAGAGAAGAAAACGTCCGCTTTTTACAAAGAATATATAAATATAGAAGAAAAATGTTTCATGATTACATGTTTCACGTGAAACATACAATCATAGATGCATATTCTGGATTTAAGAATGCACAAATATTCTTGATGCGAGTTTTTTGCTATTGTACAGGTGATATCAGATTTTTTGACACTGCAATCTCAGTGAAAAATAAATCAGGTATCAATGGTGTGGTGTGAGCAGCTCTTTTTTACGAAACAAAATGTCAAACAAATATTTGCAACCAGTGCTGTTGCCTGTTCATAATTGTATCAGTTCTCAGCAGTGTATCAGGAGAAAGGCCACTCCTTCTGATATAAGCTCCCGCCCAATGCCTATTGCATTTTGTGTTTGAGAAAGAAACCTCTTTGATACGGTTAAAATAAGGGCTGCAAATACTGCAGTTCGTAGATATCTAAGAATTATAATAGTAAATATAAGTAAAATTCAGCGAATTTTTGCTTGAAATAAAAAAAGAGAGTATGTTATCTTATTCTAAGATTACAGTGCCGGAAGAGAGATCATGTTTCACGTGAAACACGATCTGGCGCAGCGTTAAACTGATCAGAAGCGTAAGGCGAGAAGTGAATTAGGCAAGGTGGTTTTGCTGTGAACAGCAGTATTCATTTCGAGAAACCGTATGGTATAATGAAAAAACAGAGTCAATCGGGCAATGGATTTGCACTGATCAAAAGGGAGTGTAGATGCAGAGGCATGCAGGGACATTTTTAAGGTGCAATTCATGTAATGGACTTATTTGACGGATTATGCTTATGAGATACACACAAGACTGACAAGAGGAGATAAGTGATGAAATGGGAAGAATAATTGTAATTGCAAACCAGAAGGGTGGAGTTGGAAAAACAACAACGGCGATTAATCTGTCTGCATCGCTGGCAAAGAAGGGAAAAAAGGTACTGGTGATTGACACGGATCCGCAGGGAAACACCACCAGTGGATTTGGAGTAGACAAAGAGAATGCAGGACATGATGTATATGAACTGCTGCTGGGAGACTGTGAAATTCAGGATGCGATTCATCCGGATGTATTTGAAAATCTTTCGCTGATTCCTTCTAATATTAATCTGGCGGCGGCAGAGATTGAGCTGATCGGTGTGGAGGAGAAGGAATTTATTCTGAAAAAGGCATTGGATGAGGTGAAGGATCAGTATGATTTTATTATGATTGACTGTCCGCCTTCTTTGAATCTTCTGACGATCAATTCCATGTGCGCAGGTGATACTGTGCTGGTGCCGATCCAGTGTGAGTATTATGCGCTGGAAGGACTGACACAGCTGATGCATACGATACAGCTTGTTACAGATCGTCTGAATCCGAACCTGGAGATAGAGGGTGTCGTGTTTACCATGTATGACGCCAGGACCAATCTTTCTCTGCAGGTAGTAGAGAATGTAAAGAACAATCTGAATCAGAATATTTACAAAAGTATTATTCCGAGAAATGTGCGTCTTGCTGAGGCTCCCAGCTACGGGATGCCGATTACGGAGTATGATCCCAAGTCAACCGGAGCAGAGAGCTATATGCTGCTGGCAGAAGAAGTGATTCATAGAGGTGAAGAAGAATGGCAGTAAAAAAGACAGGGCTTGGAAAAGGTCTGGACAGTATGATCCCGATGTATGCATCCAGAGGACGGGCCGCGCAGAAACAGACTCCCGCTGGGATAAAAAAAGAGGAACCGCAGAAACAGGAAGCAGAAGAAAAGCAGGGAACAAGACTTCTGAAGATTACGGAGGTAGAACCAAACCGCGAACAGCCGCGTAAGAAATTTGATGAAGATGCACTGCTTGAACTGGCGGAGTCCATCAAACAGTATGGAGTGCTGCAGCCGCTGCTCGTGCAGAAACGGCAGGATTACTATGAGATTATTGCCGGAGAACGCAGATGGCGGGCAGCAAAAATTGCCGGATTAAAAGAGATTCCGGTGATTATCCGGGAATTTTCCGATCAGGAGATCGTGGAGATCGCGTTGATTGAGAATATTCAGCGGGAGGATCTGAATCCGATTGAAGAAGCGCAGGCTTATAAGCGGCTGCTGACAGAATTTAAATTGAAGCAGGATGAAGTGGCAGAGCGGGTATCTAAAAGCAGAACGGCAGTCACCAACTCCATGCGTCTTCTGAAACTGGATAGCAGAGTACAGCAGATGCTGATTGATGATATGCTGACAACCGGGCATGCGAGGGCTTTGCTGAGTATTGAAGATGGAGAGATGCAGTGGAAAATTGCCAATCAGATCTTTGATGAAAAGATGAGCGTGCGTGAAGTTGAGAAGCTGATGAAGTCTTTGCAGAAAGAGAAAACGGAAAAACCACAGAAGAAAGCGGATGCATACACATATGCATACCAGGATATTGAGGAGAAAATGCAGGCGATTCTGGGAACCAGAGTGACGGTGAATCATAAGGCAAATCATAAAGGAAAAATCGAGATCGAGTATTATTCCGATGAAGAACTGGAGCGTATTTATGAGATGTTGCAGAGTATTCATGCATAGGGGGATGAACCAGCTGCGGACAATATGCCGAAAGGGGAGCGGAAATAATGCAGAGCAGAATATTGGATTCGCTGGGATTTGATCCGGGGATCCTTATGATCATCATGATGGCGCTGATGGTATTCGTGCTGATTTATATGGTAAGGGTGTCAATGAAACTGACACGCTTTCTGAAGAGGTATCGGATATTTATGAGGGGAAAAGATGCGGTTTCTCTGGAAAAAGCGTTTACCCAGCGTTTCCTTGATGTGGATAAGCTCATCGAGGTGAGCAAAAATCAGGCGAATGAGATTGCAAGATTAAAGGAAGTGTTGGCGCGTACCACAAACAAAATTGGGATTGTAAAGTATGATGCGTTTCCGGATGTGGGAGGAAAACTCAGTTTTGCGCTGGCAATGCTGGATGAAAATAATTCCGGATTTGTGCTGAATGCGATTCACAGCAGAGAGGGCTGCTATACGTATATTAAAGAAATTGTAAAAGGGGAATCCTACATTGTTCTGGGACAGGAGGAAAAAGAGGCGCTTCGCCAGGCGGTAGGCTATATGAGTGATCTTTCATGAGCGGATGAGAGAGCAGTGAATAAAAAGAATTAAAAAGATAACCTGAAAAATGCACCGAAATGTACGTTATACGTTTGGTGCATTTTACTTTGTACGCAAGCAGACTGTGAAACGAAAATTTTAGGGAAAATATGATTTAACTACTTGGTATTCAAAAGTTTGTGTGTTATGATGGTATTCAGCAGATTTTTATGAAAGACAGGCTATTTAGCAGGAAGAGTGAGGAAAAGAAAATGTTAGATATTAAATTTGTCAGAGAAAATCCGGAGATTGTAAAACAGAATATCCGAAATAAATTTCAGGATGAAAAGCTGCCGCTGGTAGATGAGGTTCTGGAGTTGGATAAAGAGAACAGAGAGATCAAGCAGGAGCTGCAGTCTCTGCAGGCTGACAGAAACCGTATTTCCAAGGAGATCGGTAAACTGATGGGTCAGGGTAAAAAAGAAGAAGCAGAGGAAGCCAAGAAAAAAGTTGGTGAATTTGCCGAGCGTATGAATGAGCTGGCCGAGAAAGAAAAAGATGTGGAAGCCAGACTGAAAAAAGATATGATGGTGATCCCGAACATTATTGATCCGTCTGTACCGATTGGAAAAGACGACAGTGAGAATGTAGAGATTGAGCGTTTCGGAGATCCTGTAGTACCGGATTTTGAGATCCCGTATCACACAGAGATCATGGAGAAATTCAATGGTATTGATATGGATGCGGCCGGAAGAGTAGCAGGCAACGGTTTCTATTATCTGATGGGAGACATTGCCAGACTGCATTCATCTATTCTGTCTTATGCACGAGATTTCATGATTGGCAGAGGTTTCACTTACTGTGTACCTCCGTTTATGATCCGCAGCAATGTGGTAACCGGCGTTATGAGTTTTGCTGAGATGGATGCGATGATGTACAAGATCGAGGGAGAGGATCTGTACCTGATCGGTACCAGTGAGCATTCCATGATCGGTAAATTTATTGATACAATTACTCCGGAAGAAAAGCTGCCGTACACACTGACCAGTTATTCACCGTGCTTCCGTAAAGAAAAAGGTGCTCACGGTATCGAGGAGAGAGGCGTTTACAGAATCCATCAGTTCGAGAAACAGGAAATGATTGTTGTCTGCAAGCCCGAGGAAAGCCCGATGTGGTACGATAAATTATGGCAGAATACTGTAGATTTCTTCCGCACACTGGATATTCCGGTACGTACACTAGAGTGCTGCTCCGGAGACCTGGCTGATCTGAAGGTGAAATCTCTGGATGTAGAGGCATGGTCACCGCGTCAGAAGAAATACTTTGAAGTCGGCAGCTGCTCAAATCTGGGAGACGCACAGGCAAGAAGACTTGGCATTCGTGTGAAAGCGGAAGATGGCAGAAAATACTTTGCGCATACTCTGAATAATACGGTAGTAGCACCGCCCAGAATGCTGATTGCATTCTTGGAGAACAACCTGCAGGCGGACGGTACAGTGAAGATCCCGAAGGCTCTGCAGCCGTATATGGGTGGACAGACTGTCATCAAATAAATGCGGGAAGTGACTGACGCAGCGGGATGTACGGAATTGCTTTCAGCACAGAAGGAAGACAGAGAAATATGCCATGCAGATGCGTGATATAATATCTTGCCGCAAGAATGCGGGGGCTTTTTAGACGCACAGCGCTGCTCTTAAATTAGGAAGAGATATAGAAGAACAAAATATAATAAAGGAGGTGGGAATATGCATTCTTATCTGCGGTCGATCGGATTTGGAGATGCGATAACATCAGAATATGATGTGGAAAAGCTGCTGGCGGATGTGTTCGGATCGTTTGATCATAGAGAGGCAGTGAAGGAAGAAGATGGAAAGCGGGCTTTTGTGGAACTGAAAAAATCATACGGACCGGAGATTGGAATTAAACTCTGCGGCGAGCTGGATGAGAATGGATTCCACCGCCAGTATTATTTTCCGTATCTGGAAGGGAATGGTGTGACCACATCAGAAGATCTGGTGGTGGAACGCCGGGTTGGCGGAGATTCATATGTGGGTGTCTGTGAAGACGGGCGAGTAGGAATTTCCCTGATTTTTTATGTGCAGAATCCGGCAGAATATCACAAAGAAAAGATCCTGCGGCATCTGAAGGAAAACAGGATTTCTACGACATTTTCGGGACTCTGTCAGAGCGGCACGATCCTGTTGCCCATGCGGAAAGATGAGAGCCGCGCTCAGGAGCGCAGCGAATATTTCAGCAACCGTAATGCCCTTGTTACAGCGGCGAAGAATGGCAATCAGGACGCTATAGAGAATCTTACGCTGGAGGATATGGATATCTATACCATGCTGTCTCGCAGGGTAATGAAGGAGGATGTTCTCTCAATTGTAGATACATACTTTATGCCCTATGGAATGGAGTGTGATCAGTATCAGATCTTGGGTACAATTACATTTTACACCAAGACATACAATGAATATACCAGGGAGCCGCTGTATCTTCTGACGGTAGAATGTAACGGAATGGTGTTTGATGTCTGTGTAAATAAAAAAGACCTTCTGGGGGATCCGGAGGTAGGACGCAGATTTAAAGGAACAATATGGCTTCAGGGAAAGATCAATTTTCCAAAATAAGGTCTTTTTTTTCTCGAAAAATCTGGTATAATAAAGTGATCGAGCGAGATAATCCAGTTTATGTCTTGTTAGTTTAACCGAAGCAGGCAGCAAAACGGATTGCAAATAGCCGCTTGACTGGATAGAACGGGCAACTCCTAAGAGAAAGCCGAGGCATTCCCCAAAGGGAAAAAATGAAAAATAACTTTCAGTTCGAATCTATTCTGAAAAATGCCAAAGGTGACAACAAAGCATTCCTAAAATGGGGGAGCGTTCTAATATTACCGAATCGAAAAAATCTGTAGATTGACAACTCGAAAAAGAGTTGATAATCTTATATATGGCCGAAGGGAAAAA
>CAKRNX010000058.1 GCA_934371475.1 uncultured Lachnospiraceae bacterium | reverse complement strand
TCAAAAAAGCAGATCTCCGTCATTCTCTTGGAATGGTACTTCAGGATACGAATCTTTTCACAGGAACAGTAATGGAAAATATCCGGTTTGGAAAGCTGGATGCCACGGAAGAAGAAGTGATTGCAGCGGCGAAACTGGCTAATGCGGACGGATTTATCAGACAGCTTCCCGAGGGCTATCAGACGGTGCTCACCGGCAACGGCGGCAATTTAAGCCAGGGACAGAGACAGCTGCTCTCGATTGCCAGAGCAGCCATCGCGGATCCGCCGGTGCTGATCTTGGATGAGGCGACCAGCTCCATTGATACGAGAACGGAGCGTATTGTACAGGAAGGTATGGATCGCCTGATGAAGGGACGAACCACATTTGTCATTGCACACCGACTGTCTACAGTTAAAAACAGCGACTGTATTATGGTACTGGAGCAGGGCCGCATCATCGAGCGCGGAACGCATGAGGAGCTGCTGGAGCAGAAAGGAAAATACTATCAGCTGTATACCGGTAATAGTATTACGGCATAATCTCTCAGCAATCATGCCGGAGCAATCGATAGCCGATAGATATTATGGCGCAGAGATAGAGACTGTCAGATAGTTCTCTATGATCTTCGCCATCTGCAGAAGAAGGGGAATTGACACGTACTCCTCTCGCGTGTGGACGCCATCACCTAACAGACCTCCGAAGCAGATAGCCGGAATACCAAGGGAGAGCGGGATGTTGCAGTCGGTGGAGCCGGAACCGATCAAAGGATCACTGTCACTGAAACGGCGCATACTGGAGAGGGCCCGTCCGGTCAGTTTGCGCATATAATCAGGATCAACATCACCGGAGCAGGGACGTTCTCCTATAAGTTCAAAATCCAGGGCAATACCGGGGCGCTGCGCCTGAAACTGTTTCAGAGTATCGTGAAACCATGCGTCCATGGCGGCCAGGCTTTCCCTGGTGTCCGAGCGGTATTCAAACAGGCAGGAACAGGACTGGGCGATGGTGTTGACAGATGTACCGCCTTCTATGACGCCCACATTGAAGGTATTGCGGCCCTGATCTGGCAACCTCATCTGATAGAGGCGGCTGATCAGAGAGCACTGTGCTTCAATGGCGTTAGGGCTGCCAAAATTATTGTAAGAATGTCCGCCTCTGGTACGGATCAAAATGCGGTATCGCAGCGAGCCGACGGCTCGGTTGCAGATTCCGCGCACACCTCCGTCAAAGGAGGTCATTTCCCGAATGCGGGAACCATAATCATGCATAATCTGGCGGGAGCCTTTCAGGTTGCCCAGTCCCTCCTCGCAGGAATTAAATGCGAACAGGAGTGGATGCGGGCAGGAGGAAAGCTCCCGCTTTTTATATTTCAGAAAGATCATCAGGATGGCCGTACAGGCGGTGTCGTCTCCCACGCCGGGGCTGCTGATGCGTTCTGATGTCCGCACAACAGGCATCGGGTCAGTATCCGGAAATACAGTATCAGTGTGTGCGGTGAATAACAGGATTCCGTCCGATATCGATTTTTTTGCGCGGTTGGTATCGCCGCCGGAAGCACCCGGAAATTCTACCAGCACATTTTTGGCGTCGTCCATGCGGGAGGGAAGACTGCACTGTTCCAGGAGCCAGCGCTGAATGAAAGCGGCGCGCTGTTCTTCATGACCGGAAGGTGCGGGGATATGGCAGAGTGCTTCAAGAAGCGAGAGCAGCTCTTCTTCATGCAACAGAAAAAATGAATTTTCAGAATATTCACAAGCTTTATTAGACATAAAAGGAACTCCTTTCTCCTATTCATCTGATGCGCGATATGCATATATCTTGCGAGACTATTTTAGAGATTTCCGTGAAAAAAAACAACAAAAATTGATGTGGACTTTGCTATTTAATTAACATGCACAAAACATATTGACAGAATGAGAAAATGTTGTTAATATTGCAGCATAAGATGTTCACTATACGAATGATATGTTCATAATACGAACTAAAAAAGAGCGGAACAAATTAGCGTTAGAAACAGGCGAAAAATGACGATGATTTAGAGCCTGATTTGAAAAAAAGGACAGAAAAATAAAAAGTCCAGAGAAAGATAATTGCGGATACAATAATAAAATATAACGAAAAGTAACAGATAACAGGGAAATATCGGATGTGAGATGTCCTCTGCTTCTGCAGATGGCCAGAAACAGAGTATGGATACAGAGGTGCGCAGAGCACTAAGCGGTGGGTCAGGGGATGCTTATGTCAGTGGAAGTGAAAAGCTCCTGCTGGCAGTTGCGGAGCGACTGCATTCATGAGCAGGCAGCGAAAGCGGATTGCGAATGTCCGCTTTACATAGACATGAAATATAAGTGCATAATTCGAAATGTCAGAGACAGAAGAATGGCAGGTGAGAGTGATGGAGGAGAAAATACTTTACGGAGAACAGACCAGAAAAACACGGGAGAATATGTCATTTTCCGGGAAACAGCTGAGCGGCTATCCGGAGTATATCCGGGCAATGGCACAGGTGAAATGGGCGTGTGCCAGGGCAAACGAGCGGGCTGGGCAGTTAAGTCAGGAGAAAACAGAACGGATCGGCAGAGCCTGTCAGGAGATTATAGACGGTGGCCACCTGGAGCAATTCCCGGTAGATGTATTCCACGGCGGCGGCGGGATCGGTCTGAACATGAACATGAATGAGGTACTTGCCGCACTGGCCGGAGGAGAGGTACAGCCGGTGGATGATATCAACTTTTGTCAGTCTACCTCAGATGTATGTCATACCAGTCTTCGGATTGCGTTAAGTTCGATGACAGCCGATCTGACAAAAGAATTGGATCAGATGATCGAATGTCTTCGAAAAAAGAGCAGGGAGTTTGAGGGGATCGATACAATCGCCCGCACTTGCTGGCAGGATGGCATGAAAGTCAGGCTGTCGGCTCTGCTGGATGCGCAGACATCAGCGTTGGAGAGAAAAAAAGAGGCGCTGTTAAAATGTCGGGATAGGATGCGCGAGATCAATCTGGGATGGACAGTGATCGGCAGCGGGACAGGTTCTACAGACAGCTACCGGGAGGTGATCCTGGAGGAGCTGGACGAGGTGACAGGGCGCGATTATATCTGGCGGCCGGATCCGTATGACGCCGCACAGTACCCGGATGATTTGACAGAGCTTTCCGGTCAGGTGAGGATGTGCGCAGCTATTCTGTCAAAGTTTTCCAGGGATCTGAGGCTGCTTTCCTCGGGACCGGAGACAGGGCTGATGGAGCTGAAGCTCCCGGCGCTGCAGGCGGGATCTTCCTTTTTCCCGGGCAAGGTCAATCCGGTGCTGCCGGAGATGATGATCCAGTGCAATATGCTGATTACAGGCAATGATACAGTGATCCAGAGCTGCCTGGAAGGCGGCGAAACCTATATTAACCTGTGGGAAGAACTGATGGGCTTTCTGCTGATGGACAGCATATCGATGCTGCGGCATTCCATCCGGCTGCTGAGAGAGAAGTGTATTGCCGGAATGGAGGCGGACAGAGAGATATGCCGGAAATACGCACATTGTGCAGGGGCACTGATTACAGAATATAAAGAGACATACGGATATGGAAAGCTGTCCTCCTGGATTAAGAAGGAAGGTACGGCGGAGGTAATTCGAAAGCTGAAGGAACAGAACGATCAGTAGTGTGTGGATCTGATTTAAGGATACCGGGGTATCCTTGAACGAGGGAACCGCAGAACGGTTTTCAGAGACAGAATATCAGTCGTCCGGGGGAAATGGTATGCCAGTACCGTGATGGAGAGGACGATCGGGATAGAAAAAAGAAGAATGAACAGAACGAAAGGAGAAACGTATGGCAGAAGTAAAACCTTTAATGGAATGGGCGCAGAATTGGCTGAAAGACACAAAGTCACAATACATTGGCGGACAGTGGAAGGAAGGAAACGGTCCTGAGCTGGAGTCCGTAAACCCGGCTACCGGAAAGGTGATCGGCAAACTGAAATGCGCGGATGAAGAAGACGTGAACCTGGCGGTGGAAGCTGCAAGAGATGCGTTTGACAATGGACCGTGGACCCACAGCATTTCTCAGAAGGAGCGCGGAATTATCATGCGCAAACTGGCTGTTTTGGTCAGAGAGCATATAGCGGAGCTGGCCACGCTGGAGACCATGGACAACGGAAAACTGTTCACAGAGTCGTGTGAAGATGTGACAAACGTAGCAGATTTCCTGGATTACTATTCAGGATGGGTCGATAAAATTTACGGAGAAGTCAACCCGGTATCCAATGGCTATTTTTCCTATACACGCAGAGAGCCGGTGGGCGTATGCGGCCAGATTATTCCCTGGAATTATCCGATGGATATGGCAGGATATAAGCTGGCTCCGGCACTGGCGACAGGCAATACTATCGTGATTAAACCGTCCAGCTTTACCTCTTTCTCATTGGTACGGCTGTTTGAGATTATTCATGAATCACAGCTTCTTCCTCCGGGTGTCATGAACCTGATCGTAGGAAGAGGTTCTATCGGTTCTTTCATTACCCGCCATCCAAAAGTGGATAAAGTGGCGTTTACAGGAAGCACAAGCGTAGGGCGCAAGCTGGTTCATGATTCAGCCGACTCCAACCTTAAAACAGTCAGCCTGGAGCTGGGCGGTAAATCAGCAAACATTATTTTCGATGATGCGCCGGATCTGGCTTATGCGATCGACCGTTCATTTGTAGCCATGTTCTCAGGAAAGGGCGAGAAATGTTCCGAACCGACCCGTCTGCTGGTTCAGAAGGGTATATACGACAAAGTGCTGGAGGGCCTGGCAGAGCGTGCAAAGAAATGGAAAGTGGGAGATCCGTTCGATCCGTCCAATGATCAGGGCGCACAGGTTTCCAAAGAACACTTTGATTCGATTATGAACTATATTGAGATCGGAAAGAGCGAGGGCGGACGCCTGATCTGCGGTGGCGGACGGAATACCGAAGGCAGCAATGCAGACGGCTACTTTATTGATCCGACAATTTTTGCAGACTGCAACAATCAGATGCGTGTGGCAAGAGAAGAGATTTTCGGACCGGTGCTGGTTGTGATCCCGTTTGAGACAGAAGAAGAAGCGGTGGCAATCGCCAATGATTCTCCGTATGGACTGGCAGCAGGCTTCTGGACAAACGATGTGGCCAGAACACAGAGAGTGGCCAATGCGCTTCAGGCAGGCCAGATCTTTATCAACCGCTACGGATGCTATGATTACGCAAGCCCGTTCGGCGGCTACAAAGAGAGCGGCTGGGGAAGGGAGTGCGGCGCCCGTTCGCTGGAGCTGTACACCAAGGCGAAAGCAATCTGGTACGCACATGAATAAATAGGCAGAGATGAAACGCAAAAAAATCTAAAAATAAAGGAGGTAATTGTAGTATGAAGATGAAAGCAGCTGTTATGACAAAGGTTGGAGCCCCGTTGGAGATTCGTGAAGTTGAACTTGATCCGCCAAAAGCGAATGAGGTACTGGTAAAGATCCTGGCTACTGCTGTCTGCCACAGCGACCTGAACACACTGGAAGACCCGACGACGCCGATTCCGCAGGTACTGGGACATGAAGGCGCAGGTGTTGTCGTGGAAGTAGGCCCCAATGTCAAGACCTGTAAAGTGGGCGACAAAGTAGCGCTCAGCTGGGTTCCCTACTGCGGCACATGTGCATTCTGCCGTGCCGGCAAAGTAAATCTCTGTGAGTCAGCATTCGGCCCGATGTTTGCCGGGACTCTGATGGATGGAACCACACGCATGAAGCTGGACGGCGAAGTTTGCTATCATTCTTCCCTCCTCTCTACGTTTGCAGAGTATACGGTAGTGCCGGAGATGAGTTGTGTGAAGATCCCGGATGAGATGCCGGCAGCTCAGGCATGTATGATCGGATGCGGCGTTGCCACCGGTTACGGTGCAAGTGTGCGTGCGGCAAAAGTAGATCCCGGTTCTTCCGTTGCAATTTTTGGTATCGGTGCAGTTGGCGCGAACGCGATCCAGGGCGCAAAAGTTGCGGGTGCATCCCGGATTATCGCATGTGATATTAAGGATGACAATCTGGAACAGGCTTTGAAATTTGGTGCAACTGATGTGATCAATTCCATGAATGTGGATGTAGTAGAAGAGATTAAGAAACTGACTGACGGTCTTGGCGCAGATTATTCGATCGACTGTACAGGAAATACAAAGGTTGGCGCACAGGCATGGAAGAGTATTCGCAAAGGCGGAACCACCGTTGTCATCGGCGCATACAAGGCAGACGGAGAGCTGGTACTTCCGTCCGGAAGTTTCCACCGGATCGGCAAGATCCTGAAGGGAAGCTTCTACGGCGATGTGAATCCGTTCAACGATTTCCCGAAGATCTCCGAGCTGTATCTGCGCAAGAAATATAACCTGGACGGACTGATTATTGAAAAGATCGATCTGGAAGATATCAACAGAGCATTTGATGCGTTCCACGATCCGAAAGCAAAGAATATGGGACGTTACATCATTGAGTTTTAATCACTGACTGCTTTTTCCTTTTTCGGGAAGCCAGAAACGAGATAGCCGCGGCCAGCGGCATCCCGGCGGCTTCTGTACCGGAGAAGGCGGCCTCTAGGACAGAAGGCGGGAAATTTGGCGGCTGGCATCCAGCAGAGACGGAGCCAGCTCCCGCATACGGTCTGCTGTCAGCCGGTAGCCGGGACCGCCGATGCTCAGAAGAGCAATCATGTGGCTTCGGTACATAATAGGGGCAGAGATCCCATTTTCATCGGAAGAGAGCTCACCCTCTACGGTGGCGTATCCGCTGACGGCGGCTTGTTCCAGCTGACGGCGCAGAATAGAAGGATCTGTGATCGTATATTCTGTCACAGCCTCCAGATGTCCGTGCAGATACGCATTCAGCTCTTCGCTGGGAAGAAGGCTCAGAAGTACTTTCCCGGTAGAGGAACAGTGCAGGGGCGTGGTAATATTGATATAGTTTTTCAGACAGATGCTTTGAGGCGGATCAATCTGATCAATGGCGCAGATCCCGGAAAAGCGGCTGACGGACAGCAGGACGGACTCCTGACAGAAGTCTGTCAGCTCCTGCATGACGGGATGAGAACGCCGGATCAGCGGGGCATATCGCTCTGTGGCGGCGCTGGAGAGGTTGAGTGCGGCGATCCCGAGTTCATAGTCGGGAGCAGCAGCGTTCTTTTCTACAAAGCCATTATCTTCCAGAGTACACAACAGACGCCAGACTGTGGTCCGGTTCAGGCCGGTAGCTTCGCACAGGTGAGAGAGCGGAACAGGTTCACTCTGTTCAGCGATCAGCTTCAGAAGCGCCAGGGCCCGGTCTACGGCTTGTACATGGTTGTTATATCGGGAAATATTGGACATGGGAACCTCCTGTCAGGTATTGGTCATCAGAGCATCTGACTTATAATGTATACCCGTAAATCGCAGAAAGTCAAGGAAAAAGCACAGAGATGCACAAATAGGGAAGGAGGACGGATATGCCCAGAGTAGAGCATGATTATCTTGGTGAGCGGCAGCTGGCAGACGACTGCTATTATGGTATTCAGACACTGAGAGGAGTGGAGGTGTCCGGGATTACCGGAAGGTCGTTGGTTTCCTATGCACCGCGTCTGATTTATTATATGGCGGCCATCAAATGGGCAGCGGCGAAGGCAAACCTGGAGTCAGGCAGGATCTCAGAAGAGCAGAGCGATGCCATCAGTTCTGCAGCCAGAGAAGTAATGGATGGAAAATGGGCAGACCAGTTCCCGATCGACAGTTTTACAGGAGGCGGTGGTGTATCGATCCACATGAATATTAATGAAGTGATCGCCAACCGTGCCAATGAGCTTATGACGGGGAAAAAGGGGTATGACTGCGTACACCCGAACACACATGTGAATAAGGGGCAGTCAACGAACGATGTCTATCCGTCGGCACTCCTGCTGACACTGAGAGAAATGCTGCTGGAGCTTGAGGCCGCCGCAGGGGAACTGCAGAACGCGCTGGAGGCAAAGGCGGATGAGTATAAAGATGTAGTTAAACTTGGAAGAACCTGTCTGCAGGACGCACTTCCAATGACCTGGGATCAGAGCTTCGGGGGATGCGCAGCGGGGATTGCCCGTCAGCGCAGGAGCCTTCAGGAGATCGCGGAAGAATGCCTGCAGATTCCGCTTGGAGGGACCGCTGTGGGCACCGGGTCAGGAGAAAGCAGAGCCTGTATGGACAGAATGTACAGCTATCTGAAGGAGCTTATCGGTATTGAAATAAAGAAGTCTGAGAATTTCTTTGATGAGATGCAGAACGCAGATATCTACCCGAGAATTTCGGGGGCGATCAAAGGGCTGGCGCTTTGTGTATCCAAATTTTCAGGAGATCTGAGACTTCTTTCATCCGGACCCAGGGCAGGATTTGGCGAGCTGACGCTGCCCTCGGTGCTTCCGGGATCATCCATTATGCCGGGAAAGATCAATCCGATTCTCCCGGAGCTGATGAAGCAGGTTTATTTCCAGATAGCAGGAAATGATACAGCGGTGACAATCGCTGCGGAGGAAGGGGAACTGGAGCTGAATGTGTGGGAAGGGTTGTTCCTGAAGTGCCTGATGGAGTCCGGAACAATGCTAGAGAAAGGCATTCGTCTTTTCACGGAAAAATGTGTGTGCGGTATCAGGGTAAACAGGGAAGTCTGTTTGAGATATGCCAAAAATTCTACCGCACTGTCGGCTGTGGTTTCATCGGCTTTCGGTTATGAAGAAGGATCGCGGATGGCAAGGGCCGCGTCTGAGAGCGGAAAGACGATTGAGGAAGAAGTTGTAGAATACGGCCTTATGGGAAAGGAGGCTGCAGAGGAATTTTTAAATCCCCTTCATCTGACAAAACAGGAAGAGTAAGTGAGATTGTGAAAGGAGGTATGTACTTATGAAGAATAAACTTCGCTGGCCGGTATTGCTGGTTCCGTCCATCATCTTTATTATTGTGATTATAGCCGGATTTGTGAATGAGCAGGGATTTATTGCAACGCTGACCATGGCGTTTGAACACCTGATGGAAAGCATGGGATGGCTTGTCAGTCTGACGATGCTGGCATTTGTTATCTTTATGATAGTCGTTATTTTTCACCCTATCGGAAGGATACGTCTGGGAGGTCCTAATGCGAAGCCCAAGATGAGTTACTGGCAGTGGTTTGTCGTAGCGCTTTGTGCAGGCATCGGAACAGGCGTGGTATTCTGGGGCGCGGTGGAACCGGTTCTGTTTGCCATGGATCCTGCTCCCAGCCTGGGACTGGAGCCCGGAAGCAATGATGCGGTGATCTGGTCAATGAGAACTACTTTTCTGCACTGGACGCTGACCCCTTATGCAATTTATGTAACATTTGGCCTGATCCTGGCATACGTATGTTACAATATGAAGAAACCCTTTACGGTAAGTTCCGGTTTTGTTCCCCTGATGGGTGACAAAGCACTGAAAGGTAAATTTGCATCCCTGATTGATATCCTGACGATCTTTGCGCTGATCGGCGGTATCGCAGGATCTTTGGGTTACGGTATTCTGCAGCTCTCCAAAGGGGCGGATATCGTGTTCGGCATCAAACCGTCCACAATCGTGTATATCATAATCTGTGCGCTGATCGTAATCCTCTATCTGGCGACCGGTATCAGCGGACTGAAAAAAGGTATTCTGTGGCTGGGTGACAAAAACGCATGGTTCTATCTGATCCTGTTAGGCTTCCTGCTGATCATCGGACCGACAACCTATATTTTCAACCTGTTCACACAGTCCATCGGATCCTACTTTGGCAATTTTATTGAGAGTATGACTTACACGGCTCCGTTTGCCGACAGCGAGCTGTGGCCACAGTGGTGGGATATGTACTGGTGGGTTGACTGGCTCTCCTACGGTGCTATTATGGGATTGTTCTTCGTAAGACTTGGCTATGGAAGAACACTCCGCGAATTTGTTATCGTGAACTGGGTAATGCCTTCCGTATTCGGTTTCGTGTGGTTCTCCATCTTCGGCGGCAAGGTACTGCACGAGCAGCTGTTTGAAGGTATCGACCATTACGGCACTTACCTGAAAGAAGGCGCAGAGGCTATGACGCTGGCGGCATTTGACAATGTGCCGTTTGCAGGAGCTGTAAAGGTGTTTATGCTGGTGATTATCGCTGTCTCTTTTATTACACTGGCCAATTCTATGATTTCTACCGTTGCCAGTATGAGTCTGAAGACCAGTTCTGAGAGCGAAGAGGCACCTACCGGTCTGAAACTGTTCTGGGGTCTGCTGATTGGTCTGGCATCACTGGTGTTCACACTTTCCGGTGGTATCGATGGTATCAAGATGGTAAAGACATTCGCAGGCTTCCCGATCGTGTTTGTGGGTATCTTCATGCTGGCAGGCTTTATCAGATATATGAGGAAGCGACCGAGAGATGAGAATAATAATTTTGTCTACGAGGATGTGATTGCCAACGCCCCGGACTCCGGGGAAGAACCGGCAGAGACTTCCGGACTGATCCGGAAGATCCGGGAAAGAATGGCGGCAAAACAAGGCAAGTAGGTGTCAGAAGATGCTGTTTGTCGAAATGAAAATTTCGGAAAGCGGCGTTGAATGACAGGGAAACAGAGAAAATGTGAATTAATAATAGACAAAAAAGGGGCATTGTGGAAAACCTGGATGAGCAGGTGAGACGCAGTGTCCTTTTTCTTCCACAGGAAACAGCATCTTGTGAAATAAAAGATGAAATACTTGCTATGGATCAGGTCAATCCTGTTCTGGCCGGGCTTTTGGCTTATTGCCTGCGCAAATAAAATGTTTCGCAGAGGGAATGTTTACGGCGCGCTTTCGTTTTTGAGAAAGTTTTAATATATGAATGGTGGAAAGTATGTTATAATGAGCAAAAACAGGAATAAAAATAAGTAGGAAGAGGTGCAGAATATGGTTAGAAAAACACAGGTACAGGTAGTAGAAGGACTTCGCGGAGGCAAGGGGCAGGTGGAACTGCATCACATTGTTTCCAAAGAAGAACTGAATGGTCACGGTTCTATGTATGCGATGGGAATACTCAAACCCGGCTGCAGCGTGGGATATCATCAGCATATCGGCAATACAGAGCCGTATTTTATTGTGAGCGGCCACGGTATTTTTGTGGATAACGATATGTCCAGAACGGAAGTGGGACCGGGGGATGTATGTTATATTGAAGTAGGGCAGAGCCATGCGCTGGAGAACAGCTCCGCAGATGAAGATCTGGTATTCATGGCGCTGGTTTACAATGAATAAATCATTCTGAACTAACTGACCGGGATCTTACGGGCGTGGAGAAATCTTCTGGTCACGGAGGAGAGAACGGAGAACAGGAAGGGAGTATGGATATGGGATTTGAGCAGCTTGGTAAGAAACTTCTGAATTTGGGGCAGGACGCAAAGAGCGGAATGCAAAAGGTGAGCAAGAGTTATCAGGTGAGCGGCAGGCTGGACGATGAAAAACGGTCTCTGAGCAAAATGTATGCGGTGATTGGCAAATACATTTATGAGAAAAATGGCGGAAATCCTCCGGAAGGCCTGGAAGATGAGTTCACTGCGGTGAAAGTAACGATGGAAAATGTTGACAGGCTTTCCAGGGAACTGAACAGTCTCAGAGGCAGGATATACTGTACAGAGTGCGGTGAGGAGGCCGGAGCCGGTGAGAGCTTCTGTATAAAGTGCGGAGCAAAACTGCCGGAGCCGGAAGAGAAGACTTCTGAGAAGATGAAACGCGATATGAAAGAAGCTGCCGGTGAGATGGGACTGATTGTCAACGATATGGCAGATAAGACCAAGGAGCTGGTAGGAGACATCGCAGAAAAAGCCGATGCGTTCCTGAAGGGAATGGCGGCCAGACGTGCAGCAGAAGAAAAAGAACAGTCTGATGGCGAGGGTGCGGAAGTCATATCTCCCGAAGATATCTCTGTTGAGGATACTGTGAAACCGGCACAGAAGGAAGATGCAGAAAAGCTGGAGACAACGGATGGCAAGCTGGCAGGCGGCGGAGAGAAAACGGCCGAGCCGGAACAGGCGAGTGCAGAGCCAGAGGTATCAGATGGTGAAAAAGTCGGAGCTGAAGATGAGCCAGAACAGGCGGAAGTAGAAACAAGCGAAGAAGCTTCTGAGAGAGCAACGGACGGCGCAGAAAATTCGGAGCAGCCAGAAGCAGAAGAGCCAGAAGAAGTTCAGGAAAATGCTTCAGATGCAGATGTCTGTGATGAGGCAGACAGTGAAGTAGCTGCGGAAGATGTGGCTGACGGCCGGGAGAAGTGTTCAGAATCGGAAGCAGAAAAAACAGATGAGGTTTCTGAGACAGAAGAAATGGCCGAAGAAGAGAGCACTGAGTAGAGATCTTTGAGAGTGCGGCAGCGTGAAAACGGCAGAACGCCAAAATAAGCCGGGCGGTTTGGGGCCGGGCGGGAACAGAAAGGATCAGGATATGAGTGAAAAGGGAGCAGATCAGATGAGACAGCTGGTAGGAGATATTCTGGGCAGCTACGGGACCTATCCCCAGACCTGTAATAT
>CAKRNX010000057.1 GCA_934371475.1 uncultured Lachnospiraceae bacterium | reverse complement strand
ACGCCAGCTGATTGATACCATCAAAGAGTGGCAGATCAAAATTGGATACCAGAAAGGTCATATGCGGCTGTATTATCCGGCAGATTCGCTGAAACGGATGCTGAAGCTTCCACAGGATACTTCTATTCGCGGTCTGGATGCAGCACTGCAGACATTTTCGGAAACAACTGCTGAGCGGCTCGGCAGGATCAATATCTCCTCAAAAGAAGGGCGGTACTGCCTTGATATTTCAGAAAAGGGGTGTGAATATATTGCGGATCAGATCCCTGAACCCGAATTTTTAAAACAGTTTTTGCATACTATTACATTTCCGGGCAATACACTGGCTCAGGTGCGCAGCTGCTTTTCACGGGCAGCCTCAGAAGCCGGGGTGACATATCTGGAAAAAGATGAAGAACACGGCGGCCTGGGGCATGTATTTTATTTCCCTGACGGGGATCCGGATGAATATGTATACTGCGTAGAAGAGGATGACTTCGGACTGACGTATCACCGTTTTACCAGAGAAGATTACGATCTGGGATTTGATCATGAATAAAAAATGCCGCTGTATTCCTAAAACAGTATAAATTACAGATTACGGAATATTTCCCTGTTCTATATATAACATGATTGCAGGAATTGTTACATGCTATGCACTCCTGCAATTCCCAGCGCCATTATGCAGGGATACAGATGGAATAAAACTCTTCGTTACTGTAATCGTAATGATATCATGCAAAGTATAATTATTCATAAAAATTAGTTTTTAATCATTATTTATGCAAAAATATAGTTTACAAATCAGAAAATATGCGCTATGATAGCAATCAGAGTAAAGAAAGACAGAATTTCATTGATACAATTATTGAGGAGGAGATTAAAATGAAAGCAAAAAAGAGTTTAGCAATGGCACTCAGTGTTGCGGCTGCATGTATGATGCTGGCTGGTTCTGTTCAGGCAGAAGAGACTACCGTAGATAAAATTATTGAGCAGGGTTATATTACCATGGCTACCGACGCTGCTTGGGCTCCCTATGAGTATATCGGCGAGAATGGTGAAGTAGACGGCTGTGATGTAGATCTCGGAAAAGCAATCGCAGATGCACTTGGCGTAGAACTGAAAATCATCAACGTATCTTTTGATACTCTTTCTACTTATGTAGACAGCGGTGAGGCAGATATGATTCTGGCCGCCATGACTATTACCGATGAGAGAAAACTGACCATGGATTTCAGTGATCCTTATACTGTTGCACAGCAGTATATCATCGTAGCCGATGACAATGATGATGTCACAAATGTTGAGGATCTGGCCGGATATACAATCGGCACCCATCTGGGAACCACCGGAGATTTCCTTGTATGTGATGAGATTGATCTGGACGACGGCGTGTTAAACGGAACCGGAGCCAGCTATGCGCAGTACAAGAGCCTGACAGATGCATGTATGGATCTGAAAAATGGTGTGCTTCAGGCAATTGTATGTGACGGACCTCTGGCAGAAAATCTGTGCGCAGTCAATGATGGGCTGAAGTGTTTTGAGCTGACTTATGAAGACGGACACACTACAGACGAGAGCTATGGTATCGCTGTAAAGAAAGGCAACACTGCACTTCTGGACAAAATCAATGAGATCCTTGATCCTATCGTAGCTGACGGTACTTTCAATGAGTATTTCGTAAATCAGGTAGAGAAATCTTCTCTGGTAAGCGAGGATGAGACGGAAGCGAAATAATACACTGCATGTAACCAGATGAAATAATTGATGCCTGTCTGCCTGCAGACATTGGGGTATCAGGGATTTATTTGGTATTAATCGGATATATCTCTGTTGATGAGAATGTCCCAATCAAACTAAAAATGGTGGTCTGCCCTGGAGCAAATGCCTTCAGGGCAGTCTTGCTGTTTTATAAAAGGAGGAGTTATCTGCATGGGATTTTGGGATACACTTGTAATGCAGTTTAAAAGTACATTTATTATCGATAATCGATGGAAAGTATTTTTAACAGGTTTTAAGAACACACTGCTGATCACTATCGTGGCAGCACTGATCGGTGTGGTTCTGGGCACTGTAATCGCAGTGATACACTATAATGCGGCTCAGAAGCACAAAAGAAAAACTCTGATGACATACCTTGTCGCCATTGCTGACAAGGTATGCATGGTGTATGTGGCTGTTATGCGCGGCACTCCTGTGGCTATTCAGCTGATGATTATGGCTTTTCTTCTTATGGCGGGAAAAGATAAGATACTGGTCGCCTGTATTGCTTTCGGGCTAAACTCTTCCGCCTATGTTTCCGAGGTGATTCGAGGAGGCATCAATTCCGTGGACATAGGACAGATGGAGGCGGGCCGTTCTCTTGGTCTTTCCAGAGTGACGACCATGCGCAAAATCATTCTGCCACAGGCTGTCAAAAATATTCTTCCGGCGCTTTGTAATGAGGGTATCGCTGTGTTGAAAGAAACGTCTGTTGTGGGCATGATCGCAGTAGTGGATCTGACCCGGGCCAGCGATCTGGTAAGGAGCCGTACCCTTTTGGCATTTTTCCCGCTGGTTTCTGTTGCATTGATTTATTTTATACTTGTATTTGGTCTGTCTATGGCTGTAAGACAACTGGAGAGGAGGCTGGCTAAGAGTGATAGAAGTTAAAGATCTTCATAAAAGTTTTGGCAAACTGAAGGTGCTGGATGGGATCAGCACTACTATAGAAAAAGGAGAGAGAGTTGTCATCCTCGGACCTTCAGGAAGCGGTAAGAGTACCTTCCTGCGCTGTCTTAATCTTCTGGAAGAGCCTGACAGCGGCCACGTAATTTTTGAGGGAATTGATCTGACGGATCCTTCTGCCGATGAAGATATGGCGCGCCGTAAAATGGGAATGGTGTTCCAGCACTTTAACCTGTTCCCACACCTGACGATACTTCAGAATATTACACTGGCTCCGGTACAGCTCAAACTTAAAACAAAAGAGGAAGCAGAAAAGACGGCCCGACAGCTGCTGGAGCGTATCGGACTGCTGGACAAGGCAGATACCTATCCGGCTATGCTTTCCGGCGGACAGAAACAGCGTATCGCCATCGTGCGTGCTCTGGCCATGAATCCTGACGTAATGCTTTTTGACGAACCGACCAGCGCACTGGATCCCGAGATGGTAGGAGAAGTGCTGCAGCTGATCGAGGAGCTGGCCAACGACGGGATGACCATGGTGATTGTTACCCATGAAATGGGATTTGCGAGAAGAGTAGCTTCCCGCGTTCTGTTTATTGATGAAGGCAAAATCAAAGAAGAAAACGGTCCGGAAGAATTTTTTGCACATCCGAAGGATCCGCGCCTGCAGGACTTTCTGTCCAAGGTACTTTGATGCTGGATAAGATAAATAATAAGAAAGAGGTATTTTACTATGTTTAAAAATGTAATTGTTCGTACTCCCTGTAAACGTGTGGTGGAAGGTATTACCTCCAATCCGCAGCTTGGCGCTCCCGATTATGAGCTGGCATTAAAACAGCATGCTACCTATATAGAGGCGCTGAAGAAGACCGGCGTAGAAGTAACCGTTCTGCCGCCCAGCGATGAATATCCGGATTCTTGCTTCGTAGAAGATGATGCAGTACTGACCAGAGCCTGTGCAATCATCACCAATCCCGGTGCTTCCACCAGAAAAGGCGAGATCGAAGCAATGATCCCTGTGATCAGACAGTTCTATCCGGAAGACAAAATCGAGTACATTAAGGCCCCCGGCACTCTGGAAGGCGGAGATGTCATGATGGTAGGCGATCATTTCTATGTAGGACGCAGCGCGCGTACCAATGAAGAAGGTATTCGCCAGTTTATCGCAATTCTGGAGAAATATGGGCTGTCAGGAAGCGAAGTACCGCTTGAGAAGGTGCTTCATCTGAAAACGGGCGTCAATTATCTGGAAAACAACAATATGCTGGTTTCCGGAGAATTTATCGACAAACCGGATTTCCAGAAATACAACAAATATATTATCCCGGAAAATGAGGCTTACGCGGCAAACTGCATCTGGATGAACGGCACTGTATTGGTGCCGGCAGGATATCCCGAGACAGAAAAACTGGTTCGCAGCATGGGATATGATGTGATCCTGGTAGATACATCTGAGTTTCGCAAGATCGATGGCGGATTAAGCTGCCTGTCTCTGCGTTTCTCAGCTCTGAAATAATTGATAAACCCCGGAACCGTTTTAGCTTCTTTGCAGCTTCATACAGTTCCGGGGCTTTGCTTTTTATATTATCCTTCTATCAGGGTGAGCCGTGAGATATTGGGCGAGATGACCATCGAATAGTTTGTATAGTAGACTACAAATCCAGGTTTGGCTCCGTTTGGCTTCTTTACCTGTTTCTTTTCTATATAATCAATCTCTACCTTGTCAGCATTTCTGTTTTTAGAGTAGTAGGCCGCCAGGCTTGCCGCATCCTCAAATACAGAGTCCGGCATTTCTTCTCCCTTCGATTTGACGATAACATGGGAACCCGGCGCACCTTTGGCATGAAACCACCAGTCATTGCCGGATGCAAATTTAAATGTCAGCTCATCGTTCTGGAAATTGTTTTTGCCTACATAAATATCATAACCATCAGGAGTGCGGTAATGGAAAGGCTTTGAAGTAATCTTTACTCTTTTACCTGTGTATTTGCGCCTGATATACCCCGCATCCATCAGTTCTTCTTTCACCTGCACCAGATCCTCTTCTGAGAGGGCTAGATCGAGAAAAGTCTGAATGGACTCCAGCTGATCCAGATCCGCTTTTGTCTCCTCCAGCAGTTTGGTCAGAGCTTCAAATGTGCGCTTCTGCTTGTTGTATTTTTCAAAATAGCGTTTGGCATTTTCAGCAGCTGTCAGCGTCGGATCCAGCGGTATGGTAATTTCTTCCCCTGTATAATAATTCAGCGCTTTGAGAGAACGGTCGCCGGGAGCCGCACTGTAGCCGTACGTGTGAAGCAGCTCCCCACAGATCCGGTATTTTTCACGTTTTTCCGTATCTTTTAACTGTTTTGTCTGAAGCTCATACTTCTTCTTGGTACGGTCCAGTGCCGTAGTGACAATCCGGCGAAGATCAGAAGACCGCTGCCTGATCCTTGTGACAGCGTTTTTTTGGGCATAGTAAAGCTCCAGAACCTGTGAAACAGAATCAAAGCAGACCGTTTCACAGTCATTGTACATACTCAGCTTTACAGAGGAAAATTCCAGCGGGACATGATGGCTGTCATATATGATGTTTGGAGAAAAATTACCTTCGCGCACATCCTCGGCAAAATGAGAAAAAATGCTGAACAGATGGATCTGTTCCAGCTCTCCGATAGAAACGGCGCTCTGATCGGACTCCAGGGATGCCCGGTGGCACAGCTCCTCAGCGATTACCGGACTGATACCGGTATAAGAAGTATAGAGCGCCTTGGAAAGCGGCATTGGTTTGGAAAAAACCGCTGCCAGGAATTCCTGCTCGTCCGTACAAAGCGGATCTGCCTTGTGCTGTGTCTCAGGAATAAAATAGGTGCGTCCCGGAAGCACCTCGCGCACAGAACTTGTCTGTGCTGAAATGTGTTTGATGCTGTCAATGATGGTATGGTCTTCGTCGCAGAAGATAATATTGCTGTGTTTGCCCATCAGCTCCAGGATCAGATCCTTGTGCCGCAGGTCTCCCATTTCATCATAATGTTCAATCTCAAAATGAATAATGCGCTCCAGTCCCGGCTGCCAGATCCTGACAATCCTGCCGCCGCCTATGTGTTTGCGCAGCAGCATGCAGAAATTGGGGGCTGTCATCGGGCCGGGTTTATTGGCATCCGTCAGATAAATCAGCGGCAGACTGGCACTGGCAGACATCAGAAGTCTGACCTGTGTCCGGCCTGTACACTTGAAAGTAAGCATCAGCTCGTCACTTTCAGGCTGGGCGATCTTACTGATACGCGCGTCCGTCAGCTGAGCCTGCAGTTCTTTTACCACATTTGATACGGTAATTCCGTCTAAAGCCATAATCTGTTACTCCTTCTTTTGGTCTTTTGACATTATAGCACAGAACAGGGGAAAGTAAAAAACAATTTAAATTCCAAATGACTAATTGACGTAAAAAGCGCAATGGATTATAATAACTCATCATGGGTCACTCTGCTATATACGTATGATTTCTGCAGAGCTCAGAGCAGGAGGAAAAAGCATGATTAAAAGCATGACGGGATTCGGCCGGTGTGAAAATCATCAGGGCGATAAAAAATTTACCGTCGAGATGAAAGCAGTCAATCACCGGTATTTTGATGTTAACATCAAAATACCCAAAAAGTTCAGTTTTTTTGAGGCTGCGATCCGAAATACACTGAAAAACTATATTCAGCGCGGCAAGGTGGATGTCTTTAGTACCTATGAGGATTATACAGACACCAATTATGCCTTAAAATATAATGAAAATGTAGCAGCAGAATACGTCCGGTATATTCAGCGGATGTCAGATACATTCCATCTGCCGAATAACCTGACTGCCGCCGAACTGGGCAGATGCCAGGAAGTATTCACTCTTGAAGAACAGATGATTAACGAAGAGGAGATCTGGTCGGCACTGGAGACAGCGCTCGTCGGAGCCAGTCAGCAGTTTGTAGATTCCCGGATCAGGGAGGGAGAGAGCCTGAAAACAGATCTTCTGGAGAAATTGGACCATATGCTGGAAAATGTTGCCCTGATCGAACAGCGTTATCCTCAAATTATTGAGGAATACCGCCAGCGCCTTACAGAAAAAGTCCAGGAACTGCTGGGCGATGCGCAGATTGACGAGGTACGTCTGGCGACAGAAGTGGTTCTGTTCTCGGACAGGCTCTGTACCGATGAGGAGACCGTAAGGCTCCGCAGTCATGTCGATTCCATGAAAGCCGAGCTGATTCGCGGCGGAAGTATTGGACGCAAGCTTGATTTTATCGCTCAGGAAATGAACCGGGAGGCCAACACAATCCTCTCTAAGGCCAACGATCTGGAGACTTCTAATATTGCAATTGATTTGAAGACAGAGATTGAAAAAGTCCGTGAACAGATTCAGAATATTGAATAACCGGATTTGTCTGCTGACCAGGAGAGAACGTATGGTAGGATTAATTAATATAGGTTTCGGAAATCTGATCAATTCGAACCGGCTTGTGGCAGTGGTAAGCCCCGACGGAGCTCCCATCAAACGCCTGATACAGAATGCCAGGGACGCACAGAAAGTGGTGGATGCCACGCAGGGCCGCAAAACAAAAGCGGTACTTATCATGGATCCCTATTGTGTGGTATTATCCGCGCTGCAGCCCGACACAATTGCCCGGCGATTTGCTCAGAACGGACTGCCTGAAACAGATAACAGAAATGAGGGAGAATAAATATGAAACGGAAAGGAATTCTGGTTGTCGTATCCGGTTTCTCAGGTGTGGGGAAGGGTACTGTCATGAGAAAACTTACAGAGACATATGACAATTATGCATTGTCTGTTTCTGCTACTACCAGGGCACCGCGTCCCGGCGAAGAGGATGGAAAGGATTATTTTTTCCATACCAGGAATGAATTTCAGCAGATGATTTCCAGGGATGAACTTGTCGAATACGCCTGCTACTGTGAAAATTATTACGGGACTCCCCGTAAATATGTAGAAGAGCAGATGGATCAGGGAAGAGATGTGATCCTGGAGATTGAGATTCAGGGTGCGCTCAAGATTAAAGCCAAGTATCCGGATGCGTTGCTTCTTTTTATTATGCCGCCAAGTGCCGAGGTGCTGAAACAGCGCCTGATCGGACGCGGAACTGAAACAGAAGAAGTCATCAATGCCCGGTTGAAACGGGCCGGTGCCGAGGCTGACGGTATCGAGTCCTATGACTATATTCTGGTAAATGATGTGCTGGAAGATTGTGTGGATGAAATGCACCGCCTGATTGAGAGCCAGCATCTTGAGGTAGAGCGCAATCTCGACTTCATTGATAAGGTACGCTCAGAAGTAAAAGCTTTCTGAGATATGTGATAATACTTAATTTGTTTATTATTTGAAATTGAAAGGAGATATATATTATGTTACATCCGTCTTACACAGATTTGATGAAAGTTGTAAACAGTGGAGTCGAAGAGGGCGATACCCCGGTGGTAAACAGCCGTTATTCCATTGTTATGGCCACAGCCAAGAGAGCCCGCCAGATTATTGCCGGCGATCCAAATGTTACGGCACGAGAAGCGTCCAAACCACTCTCCACTGCTGTAAAAGAACTGAACGAGGGCAAAATTAAGATTATCCATGATACAGAAATCAGCGATATCGATGACGATGCCCTGAAAGCTGTAAAGCGTGAAGAAGCTGCATTGATGGGTGAGGTATACGATCCTGAGACTGGAGCATTTTCTTCTGCTGAAAATACGGAACATACAGAGGACAGCGGATTTGCGGCAGAATAAACGACTGCAGAAGAGAGGATATGCAGATGGGAGAAGAACGGGGATTTCGAAAGAGCTTTGTTATTCTGTCAGTATGCTATGTCATTGCCGGGATTATTCTGGTATTCTGGCCTGATATTTCCATGGATCTGTTCTGCAGCGCCCTGGGAATCGGCATGCTGATTCTGGGAATTACACATATTATTATCTACTTTACCAAGGATCACATGACAAATATCATGCAGATGGATCTGGTAACGGGCGTGGTAGCCGGCGCTTTTGGCGCTTTTCTGCTGTTGCACCCTGATTTTGTCGGGACGGCTATGCCTTTTGCGGTAGGGATCCTTCTAATGATCGGCGGTATTGTCAAACTGCAGAATTCCATTGATATGAAAAGGCTGCATTTTACTCACTGGAAAGCGGTGCTGGTATTTGCAGTGCTGCTTTTTGGGGTGGGAGCTGTCCTGATTTACAATCCGTTTGAAGGACGGATCCTTCTGCTCTATATCGGAATTTCCCTTATGCTGGACGGTCTGGTCAACATCATCTGTATGCTCACCATATCGCACCGCATGAAGCGTATCGCCAGACAGAATCCGACAGTTGTCAATGTAGATGCGCATGATGCCGGAGCGCAGACAGACGCAGTTAATGTTCCGGTTGCGGGAAAAGGAAAAGAGGAACTGGAGATCAGAAAATGAAAATTCTATTTATTTCCCTGGGATGTGACAAGAATCTTGTTGATTCTGAAAAAATGCTGGGGCTGCTTAACAGTAAGGGATATACGATCACAGATGATGAAACCGAGGCTGATGTGATTGTGATTAATACCTGCTGTTTTATTAATGATGCAAAAGAAGAGAGTATTCAGTCTATTCTTGAAATGGCTGAGTACCGCAAAAAAGGTTCCTGTCGTGCGCTGATTGTCACCGGATGTCTGGCCCAGCGCTACAAACAGGAAATTATGGACGAAATCGAAGAAGTGGATGCTGTGATCGGAACGACTTCCTATGATAAGATCGCCGAAACAATTGAAGAGATTCTGAACGGTCAGAATCATTTTCAGATTTTTGAAGACATTGACCGTCTGGCTCTGCCGGAAGGCGACCGCCTGCTCACTACAGGCGGACATTATGCTTACCTGAAGATTGCGGAAGGATGCGATAAACACTGCACGTACTGTATTATCCCAAAAGTGCGCGGCGATTACCGCAGCGTACCGATGGAGGATCTGATTGTCGAAGCGGAAAAGCTGGCGGCTGGCGGAGTAAAAGAGTTGATTCTGGTCGCTCAGGAGACGACTCTCTACGGAACAGACCTGTACGGCAAAAAGTCGCTGCATATTCTGATTCAGAAGCTGTGTCAGATCCAGGGGATCCGCTGGATCCGTGTGCTGTACTGCTATCCGGAGGAGATTTATGACGAACTGATCCAGACGATGAAAAATGAGTCAAAGTTCTGCCATTATCTGGATCTGCCGATACAGCATGCCAACAATCAGATCCTCAAACGTATGGGGCGCCGCACCTCCAAGGAAGATCTGGTGCAGATTATCCGGACTCTGCGAGAAGAGATACCGGATATTGTACTGCGCACCACGCTGATTACCGGTTTTCCCGGAGAGACAGAGGAACAGCATCAGGAGCTGATGGACTTTGTGGATGAGATGGAGTTTAACCGTCTCGGCGTCTTTACCTATTCTCCCGAGGACGGTACGCCTGCCGCCAGGATGCCGGACCAGATCCCGGAGGAGACAAAGGTACACCGCCAGCAGGAACTGATGGAGCTTCAGCAGGAAGTAGCTTTTGATCTGGCTGAAAATATGATTGGCAAGACAGTGACAGCCATGATCGAGGGACAGGTTTCCGGTGAGAATGCCTATGTAGCACGCACTTACGGGGATGCGCCCGGAGTAGATGGTTATCTTTTTATCAATACAGATGAAGTAATGTTGTCCGGTGATTTTGCCAGAGTAAAGATTACCGGCGCATGTGAATATGATTTAATAGGGGAGCTGGTATAATGAAAATGAATGTGCCAAATTGTCTTACACTGCTTCGCATTTTGATGGTGCCTGTTTTCGTAGTTTTTATGCTGGTGGACATTTTCGGAGCAGCCGATCAGTATATTGCCGGTGTGATTTTTATCCTGGCAAGTATCACCGATACGCTGGACGGATACCTTGCAAGAAAAAATAATCAGATCACCGTGTTTGGTAAATTTATGGATCCGTTGGCCGACAAACTGCTCGTATGCTCGGCTATGATCTGTCTGGTAGAGCTTCGGCTGCTGCCCAGCTGGATTGTGATTATCATTGTCGGAAGAGAATTCATTATCAGTGGGTTCCGTCTGATTGCCGCTGAACGGGGCATTGTAATTGCTGCCAGCTACTGGGGCAAATTTAAAACCGTTTCACAGATGATCATGGTCATCCTGCTGGTGTTTCATTTTGGCGGTTTCTTTGATATTCTGGAACAGATATTTATCTGGCTTTCAGTGATCCTGACGGTGATTTCACTGGTCGATTATATGTACAAGAACAAAGATATATTAAAGGATGTCCACTAAAGGCATCCTTTTTCTGTAGATCCCTTTTACAGAAATGATCAGACAGGAGAGCATCTTTATGACAGGACAGACGATATTGATTGCAGACAGCCGAATGGAAACAGCCGGCTGGATCCAGAGCATCCTCGAACAGGCAGGATATCAGACGTTGCTTGCTTTTGGCGCCCAGGAGGCAGTACGGCTTGCAGGATCTGCTCATCCGGATCTGATTCTGCTGGAACAGACACTTCCGAATATTCCACAGCAGGAGCTTTATCATGCTTTTTTTCAGGAAATAAACCTTCCAGTTATTCTTATCGGTGAAAAAAGCTCCGATGAAGATGTTGCTGCCGGACTTGAAACCGGCGCAGATGATTATATCGTCCTTCCGTGCAGTTCTTCCCTGATCGTCGCCAGGATCCGGGCCATTCTCCGGCTGATCGACCGCTACAGACGTCAGAAACGCCGCAGAATATCCATCGGGAACGGTTACATCATGGTAGATTTAGAATTTCGCACAATTTTGAAGAATGGTGAAGAAGTTCATCTGACTCCTACCGAATACAGTATTTTTGAATTGCTGGTCCGCTCCCCAAACCGGATTTTTTCCCGCAATCAAATTATTACGTACGCACTGGAAGATAATTTTGAGGGTTATTCCAGAAGCATTGATACTTACATCAAAAGTCTGCGGCAGAAGCTGGAAATGGATTCTCGCACTCCCCGGCATATTATAACAGTCTATGGAGTAGGGTATAAATTTGTGCCATAATCCCCATAATTTCCCCACATTTCTGTGTTATGTAGTATATATCCGAATTGAATATGTGCAATCGTTATAGCGTTAAGGTGCATACTCTGTATGCTGAAAAGAGAATCCGGTGCGAGTCCGGAGCGATGCCGTCACTGTGTATGGGAGCTGTTTTCAGAACCACTGGGATACCGGGAAGGGAAAGCAGCGATGAACGAAGTCAGGAGAACTGCCTTAGCGTGGAAAAACAGGACTGCGGTTCACAGACCGTTTTCTCATAACTGATACGCCATGTATCCAGATGATATACCCGTTTGATGGTATAACAGTACCTCATGCGATCGGTATAGATCAAATCGTCTGAAAGTTTCCCCTTTCTCATTTTCAGGCTGTATTTGTTGTCCGGATCCGTGTATTTATGAGTTAATAGTCGCAGTCATGCGGCTTTTTCTTTTGCATACATTTCGACCGGAAATACAATTCTGAAAAGAGGTTTTTACAATGAAAAGAAAAACAATACTTGCACTGCTCCTGTCCGTATCTATGGCAACAGGAATGATGGCCGGAACCGGAGCCGTTGCTCTGGCAGAGAGCACTACCGAGGCTGCTGCTGAGGTTTCAGAAGAAGATCAGGCTGCCGCTGACAATGTTGCCGCTCTGATTGACGCTATCTATGTACAGGAAAGAAACGATGATACAGACGCTCAGTGTGCAGAAGCAAAAGAAGCATGGGATGCTCTGACCGACGCACAGAAAGAACTGGTAGAAGGCGAAGAAGCAAGTCCGGAATATTTCGGTCTTGACACTGGCGACGCTTCTCTGGATGATCCCCGCAACCAGGATGACATCGGCGAGAATGAACTGCTGGTAG
>CAKRNX010000056.1 GCA_934371475.1 uncultured Lachnospiraceae bacterium | reverse complement strand
ATTCCAAGGTGGATGATCTTCCGCCCGCCAAATACAATCCGGGCTGCGAGGTGAAAAACAGTCTGGTGTCCAGCGGATCCATCGTAAACGGATATGTGGAAAATTCTTTATTGTTTAAAAAAGTTTTTGTGGGAGAAAACTGTGTGATCAAAAATTCCATTATCCTGAATGATGTGTATCTGGGCGACAATGTACACCTGGAGAACTGCATCGTGGAGAGTCGTGACACGATCCGGGCTAACACGTATTACAACGGGGAAGATGGCATTAAGATTGTGATCGAGTCGAACGAGCGATATGTATTATAAGATTATATCAGATGGGAGCCAATCCCCCATCTAAGTATGTTTGAAAACCATTTCCGCAATCTGTAAGAGCTTCTTTTCGGTATATTTTGTCTTTACTCGGGCGAGATCTTCCGCAAATAGGAACTCACAGCTTACGAAAAACCTTTTTCAGACACGATCCAGGGTGTTTGGCATCCGGACTATTACAAAAATAAAAAGGAAAGAAAGATAGAGAGTACTTTTATCTGATAGGGTGTGTCATATGAAGATTACGGACGTAAGAGTAAGGAAAATTGCCAAAGATGGCAAAATGAAAGCGATCGTTTCCGTTACGATAGATGAAGAATTCGTAGTTCATGACATCAAGGTGATAGAAGGCGAAAAGGGAATGTTTATTGCAATGCCCAGCCGGAAGACAGCAGCAGGAGAATACAGAGATATCGCTCATCCAATCAGTTCAGAAACCAGAGGCCTGATGCAGGATATTATTCTGCAGGAGTATGAAAAGGCCGTAGAGACAGGCGAAGAGCTGGAAGAATTGTAGAAGAAACTTAACGGCAGTGGTGGGCGGAGAGAAATCGGTATCCCCCGCTGACACGAGGTCAGGCACTGGCAGTATCAGACCGGATGTGAGTTGAGATGGAATGAAACGAAACAGGAAAAGAGAACATAAAAAAGGATCCGAGTAGTGAGCGGATCCTTTTTTATGCGCAGCTCGCAGAGAAGAATTAAGCTGCTAACGCAGTTAAAGCACACTTTTGTTCTTTCACAGGAAATCGCACCCTGTGAAAGAACAGACCTCCGGCTGGATGCGCAGCTCGCAGAGAAGAATTAGCCTGCTAACGCAGTCCTGCTCACGCGCAGAACAAAAGTTGTGCTGTTAAAGCACACTTTTGTTCTTTAACAACGTTTCCTGCATGATGGTCTGCACATGTTTTCCAAGGAATTTTTTTTCTTCTTTGGAGAGCTGGTCAGGGTAGATGGGTTCTTTGTATTCGATTACCACATGGGTTGACCTGATCCAGGGCATATGGTCTTCCATGATTGCGGAAGAATGGCTGATACAGACCGGAATGATCGGACAGCCGGTTTTCTGGGCAATCTTGAATGAGCCCTCATGGAAGGGAAGAAGTTCCTCTTCGTTGGGACTGCGTCCCCTCGTACCTTCAGGGAAAACGGCAATGGAGATGCCGGACTTGATATAGTCAATGGCAGTCAGCACCATCTTCATGCCCGCCCGGATATCGTCGCGGTCAAGGAACAGACAGTAGAGCCTGTTCATCCAGAGCGGGACAAGGGGAAGCTTTTTGATCTCCTTTTTGGCAATGTAGCCGGTAAGGCCGGGGCAGCGGACGTAGGTCAGCAGCACATCAAAGTAGCTTCTGTGATTGATAACGTAGAGCACAGCCTGGTCTTTCGGCACATGTTCTTCCCCGATTACCGTAGTTTTTACGCCGGAGGCAAAGAGCATAATTCGGAAAACTCCCTGAACCAGACGGAGTGTGCAGCGGTCTGCAGCCTGTGGCTTCCATTTCCTGACAAGCCAGAGAATCCCGAGCACCGGAATACCCAAAATCAGAAAAATGACGGCTGGCAGCAGGGCAAGTATCAGTCGCAGCATAACATCCCTCCCATCAGCGGTTGTATAGTTTGGTAGTAGCGGCCAGCCACTGTGTGCGCTCCGGCGTCAGATCTTCTGCCACATAGCGGAAGCTCCAGTTGTCGGCGGCTACGCCCGGCGTGTTCATGCGTGCGTCGCTTCCCATAACCAGCAGATCCTGGATAGGGAAGATTGCGTACTTGGCAATCGATCCCAGGCAGAAACGGATGAAGTCAAGGCTTACCATGTTACCGTCGGTATTGCCATAGCGGCGGATCCGGTCTCTGACTTCCTCGGGCTGCTTACAGTACCATCCCATGGTCGTGTCGTTGTCGTGGGTGCCGGTATAGCAGATGCAGTTAGGTGAGGTGTAGAAATGAGGAATGTAATTTTCATCATTCATGTCACCGAAACCGAACTGCAGTACTTTCATGCCCGGGAACTGGAACATGTCACGCAGCTGTTCTACTTCCGGTGTGATCACGCCAAGATCTTCTGCCCAGATAGGAAGGTCATCACCCAGCTCTTTCTGGATGGCAAGGAACAGATCTTCGCAGGGACCTTTTACCCACTGGCCATTGATTGCAGTCTCTTCCTCGGTGGGTACGGCCCAGTAAGCCTCAAATCCGCGGAAATGGTCGATACGCAGATAGTCTGTGAGGGTCAGCTGACGGCGGATCCGGTCAATCCACCAGCGGTAGCCGTTCTCCTTGTGGTAATCCCAGTCATAGAGCGGATTGCCCCACAGTTGTCCGGTAGCGGAAAAATAATCGGGCGGTACACCGGCCACGCTGGTAGGATATCCTTTGGTATCCAGCTGGAACAGTTTTTTGTTGGCCCATACGTCGCAGCTGTCCAGGGAGACGAAGATAGGGATATCACCGATGATTTCCACGTCATGCTCGTGAGCGTAATCCCGCAGCTCGGTCCATTGTTTCTGGAAAATAAACTGAACGAACTGATAGTAGCGGATCTCATCTTCCAGTTTTTTCATCCATATTCTGCGTGCGAGGGGAGTGGGATTGGACAGATCATCGTTCCAGTCCAGCCAGCATCTGCCCTCATGGGCATCTTTGCCGGCCATAAACAGGCAGTAATCTTCGAGCCAGTACTGTTCTTCCTCACAGAAGTGTTCAAACTCCTCCAGCATGGTTTTGTCTGGAGTGTGAAGGAATGTAGTGTAGGCACTTTTGAGAAGACCGTTTTTAAACTGGATGACAGGACCGTAATCAGTCTTGCGGGGATTCCACTTAGGCATACCTGCAAGATCCTGCTGTGTCAGCAGATTTTCCTCTAAAAGCTTCTGGGGGCTGATCAGCAGAGGCTGTCCGGCAAAAGCGGAAAATCCCTGGTAAGGGGAATCACCGAAACCGGTAGGACCTAACGGGAGCACCTGCCACAGATGCTGGCCGGTAGTCTCGAGAAAATCAATGAAATCGTAAGCTCCCTGTCCCAGATCTCCGATCCCGTAGGGGGAGGGGAAGGAAGTCGGATGCACCAGAATGCCGGAGAGCCGGCGGTGCTTTTCTTTTTCAGGTGTTTCTTGTATTATCATATGCAGACAATTCCTTTCCGAAATCAAAACTTCTCTGTTATTATAGTACAAACAAGATAGGAAGTGCAAGAAGAAACAGATCTGCAAAGCAGATAGACAGAGCGGAGAAAACCATTTATAATAGGAAATAAAGAAAAAAGATGCGGCAGCGCAGTGCTGCATGAAACAGGAGGAGCAGACGCAGAGATGAAATTTAAAATGATACATGAAAATTATAATGTGACGGATCTGAAGCGTTCTATAAAGTTCTATGAGGAAGCACTGGGGCTGAAGGAAAAGCGCAGAAAGACGGCAGAGGACGGATCCTTCATTATTGTTTATCTGGGAAATGAGCAGTCAGATTTTGAGCTTGAGCTAACATGGCTCAAAGATCATCCGCAGGCATATGATCTGGGTGAATGTGAGTTCCATCTGGCATTTGGCGTTGCGGATTATGAGGCGGCACACAAAAAACATGAAGAGATGGGATGTATCTGTTTTGAAAATCCCCGGATGGGCATTTATTTTATCATTGATCCGGATGGTTACTGGCTGGAAATAATTCCTGAAAAATAAGGGGAAAGTAAAGGCTTCGTGATAAGTGCAAATAAATCGCAGTAATCAGATTGATGCCAGTGGAAGATTATTGTATATTATTATATAATGATATGGCTTCCGGCAGTACTGCAAAGGTGCATAGGAGAATATGTCATGCAGATGCATGGCTCCCCTTTGCAGCAAGAATACCGGGGCATTCTTGAACAGAGAAAAACTGCGGGAGTGTGAGATATACAGAAAAACACATTCCGGGGCAGTCATTACTTGCGGAAACAGTAACGATACAGACAGCGTTGGAGGTAAAAATGAAAAGAACAAAAATTATCTGTACTATGGGACCTAACTCAGACAATCCGGAGATCATGCGCGGACTGGTAGAAAATGGGATGGATGTGGCGCGTTTCAATTTCTCTCACGGAGATTACGAAGAACAGAAAAAGAGAATGGATCTGTTAAAACAGATCAGAGCGGAGATGAAGGTTCCAGTGGCAATCCTGCTTGATACGAAAGGACCGGAGATCCGGACCGGTACGCTGGAAGGCGGAAAAGCAGTCTGTCTTGAGGAAGGGCAGGAATTTACGCTGACAAGCCGCAAGGTAGAGGGAAACAACACGATTTGCTCTCAGACTTACAAGGATCTGTCCAAGGATCTGAAAGAGGGAGACAGAGTTCTGATTGATGACGGACTGATCCAGATGGTTGTACTGCGTGTGACAGGAACAGATGTGGTGTGCCGTGTGGAAAACGGCGGAATGCTGGGACAGAGAAAGGGCATCAATCTTCCGAATGTGTCTGTGAAGCTTCCGGCTATCACGGAAAAAGACCGCCAGGATATTCTGTTTGGTATTGAACAGGATATTGACTTTATTGCAGCCTCCTTTGTCAGAGACGCCAGTGCGGTGCGTGAGATCAAAAAGCTTCTCAAGGCGCATAATGCAGAGCATATTGATGTGATTGCCAAGGTGGAGAATGCAGAAGGTATCAACAATATCGATGAGATTATCAGGGCTGCGGACGGCGTTATGGTTGCCAGAGGTGACATGGGAGTGGAGATCCCCGCTCATGAGGTACCGTATTATCAGAAAATTATTATCCAGAAGTGCAACGCTCACTACAAACCGGTTATCGTAGCAACGCAAATGCTGGATTCTATGATCCGTAATCCCCGTCCGACCAGGGCAGAGGTGACAGACGTAGCGCACGCCATCACAGAGGGAACAGACGCCATCATGCTTTCCGGTGAGACTGCTATGGGAAAATATCCGATTGAGACGCTGCAGACAATGGTTAAGATTGCGGAATACACCGAGTCCAAGCTTTCCTACGAGGTGCCGGAGTACAGCAAGCTCAAGGGTGAAGCTAATGTATCCAGCGCAGTAGGCGTTGCGGCTGTGACCACAGCGGTCAACCTGGATGCGGTATGTATCGTGACACCGACAATGTCCGGACAGACCGCCAGACTGGTATCCAATATTCGTCCGAGAGTGCCGATCTACGCTGTGACTCCCAATGAGAGAGCGCAGCGCAAAATGCAGATCGACTGGGGCGTACTGCCGCTGATGGGATATCAGGAAGATTCCACAGAGAATATCATTTCCCACGCCATGTACGTGGTGAAGCGTGCCAAACTGGTCAATAAGGGCGATATGGTTGTGCTGACTGCCGGAGACCCATCCACAAACAAAGTGCGCGGAAAAGGCAACGTGACCAATATGATGCATGTGGTAGAGGCGATCTGAGTAACTCTGCAGCGGGCTGCAGGGATTTTAAGAAATAGTTCATAAATTTATAGAGGCATTCTTAAGCTGTCCCTGCTAGACTGATATGAGAGATTTTATGTGGTCCGGCAGGGACATGTTTTATTTCACAGGAAATTGCATCCTGTGAATGCATCCTGTGAAATAAAAGCCTCCGGCAGTGATGAAGAGGTGTGCAGAACAATTCGGTGAAAGCAGATATGGAGAAGGAGAAAGCAGAATGTATAATATACTTGTGTGTGATGATGAAAAAGAAATCGTAGATGCGGTGGAGATCTACCTGATGCAGGAGGGATATCGTGTGTTTAAGGCATATGACGGCAATCAGGCGCTGGAAATAATGAAAAAGGAGAACATCCATCTGCTGATCATTGACCTGATGATGCCGGGAATGGACGGCATCCATGCCACACTGAAGATCCGGGAGGAGAGCAGCATTCCGATCATCATTCTTTCAGCCAAATCACAGGACAGTGACAAGATCCTGGGACTGAATATCGGAGCCGATGATTATGTGACAAAGCCTTTTAATCCGCTGGAGCTGGTAGCCAGAGTCAAATCACAGCTGCGCCGTTACACAATGCTGGGGACGATGGAGCAGGCGAAGGAGGATGAGCATGTCTATCACACCGGAGGCCTTGTGGTGAATGATGAGCGCAAAGAGGTCACAGTGGACGGAGAGGCAGTCAAACTGACACGTATTGAGTACAATATCCTGCTCCTGTTGATTAAGAATAAGGGGAAAGTCTTTTCGATTGACGAGATTTACGAAAAGATCTGGAAAGAAGAGGCGTTCTGCGCAGATAATACGGTTACGGTGCATATCCGCCATATCCGCGAGAAGATTGAGATTGATCCGAAAAATCCCCGCTATCTGAAGGTGATGTGGGGCATCGGTTACAAGATTGAAAATATAGAATAGCCGGAGGCGTTATGAAGCAGCTGTGGTATAAAATCGGATTTAAGAGTTTTGGAGTGATCCTTCAGGGTATCATGGCCGGAGTTATCATAATCTGTATCATGAATATTTATTACTGGACGGAAGGCAGTCTCAATTTTGATGAGATGGGTAAAAATTTTGAGCAGACGAATGTCTTTCTGCAGACCGTGGAAGATATTGTGCGCAGCAAGATTGCTTGTCAGCAGAATAAAGAGCTTTTTGAGCGGGACGGCGCTTACAACAATATGCAGGAGGTGGATATCCGCCAGTATGTATCAGGGGTCATGGATGAGACAACACTGAATCTGAATACCACGTATTATATCTGTGATTTGCTCGAGTTCCATGAGAACGGGGAAGAGAAGATGAGGGAGCGGATACAGAGGCTGCTGGTTTCGGGCATGTCGGATCAGGAAGTCGGGGAGCAGCTGGACGCGGAGTCAGGTCAGCTGGAGACGATCCTTCCCATATCGGGCAGCAGCCTTGCGGATTATGCCAAGCTCAGCGCGAATTCCTCCGGAGCCCTGGTGGAGTATTACCAGAATTTATATGAGACAAGCCAGGACATTTACCGGCGTTATACGAATTATCAGGAACTGCTGCAGGATCCCGGCGGGGAGAGCAACAACGAAGCCCCCAGCAATGTGCGCTATTATGTGGAGAATACCAACACAAAGCAGCGTTATACGAATATGGGAGTCAAGAGTCTGGCCGCTGCGCAGAGGATGGTGCAGAATGATGAGAGCCTGACCTTTCTCTACGTGGGGGAGCGAAAATATAACATCATGGTCTCAAACACTGAGTATGTGATGAATGAGATTGCCTCTCAGTGGTTTATCGGGGCGAGATTTCTTGGGACAGGTGAAAAAGTGATGCTGGCAGTAGATCTGTCCTATCCGATCGGAGATTCGCTGCAGAGCGCGCATCAGGCGTTTGACCAGAGGGAACCTGTGGTAATGGTCAGCATGATTGTGGGGCTGTCATCGCTGGTTCTTCTGGTTGCATTTCTGATTTTTTCTGTGACAACGGCCGGGCGTGAGTGCCGGGACGGAGAACTGAAGCTGAATGCATTCGATCAGATTCCAACAGAGATCGCAGCAGGACTGTGTATGATCGCGGGACTTCTGTGGGCGCTGTTTATTTCGGAGATCAGCCGCTATGTCACAGATCTTCTGCCGGTATCCGCAAGGGAGATCGTGGCTGTGGCATCGGTGACAGAATATGAGATTTTTCTGTTCAGTTTTCTCAGTCTGATCCGCAGGATCAAGGGACGGACACTGTGGCATAACAGCGTGTGCTATGCGGTGGCACAGGGCTGCAGTCAGGTATATAGTGCGAGAAAAAATTCGCAACGCCTTCTGATTGCCTATGTGATTTTCTTTGGGCTGAATATCGTATTTCTTGGTTTTTTCGGAGTGTCCGGCGTTTTTATGGCTGTGGTGATAGATATGGCAGTGCTGCTGTATCTGATGCGCAGCGAGGTGGGAAAACAGAGCATCCGGGAGGGACTGTACCAGATTTCCCAGGGAAAGCTGGATTACAAGATTGAGACGGACACGCTGACCGGCGAGAGCCTGGAGATGGCCGAGGCAGTTAATGAGATGGGAGACGGGCTGAAGCAGGCGGTGGATGCAATTGTCAGAAATGAGCGCCTGAAAGCGGAGCTGATCACCAATGTGTCACACGACATCAAGACACCGCTGACCTCTATTATTAATTATGTAGATCTTCTGCGGCGGGAGGAACTGCACAATGAGAAGGCACAGGAATATATCCGGGTGCTGGAGCAGAAGTCTCAGAGGCTAAAGCAGCTGACCGAGGATCTGATCGAAGCCAGCAAGATTAATTCCGGCAATATTGAGCTGCATCTGATGAAGATGAAGCTGCAGCAGATGCTGCAGCAGGCTTATGGAGAGTTTGCAGAGCGTCTGGAGGAGAAAAATCTCGAGATGACAGTGCGTCTGGAGAAAGAGCCGGTCATGATTATGGCGGATGGACGGCAGCTGTGGAGAGTGCTGGAAAATCTGCTGAGTAATATAGTAAAGTATGCGATGCCCGGTACAAGGGTATTTCTGGATATGGAACGGCAGAATGAACTGGTAAAAGTGATATTCCGCAATGTTTCGGCACAGAAAATTGAAGTCAGCACACAGGAGCTGCAGGAACGCTTTGTGAGGGGAGATCTGAGCAGGAACACAGAGGGCAGCGGCCTTGGACTGTCGATTGCAAAGAGTCTGACGGAGCTGATGGACGGAACATTTGAACTGAGTCTGGAAGGAGATTATTTTCAGGTGATCCTGACGTTCCCGGTATGCGAAGAAAAATGAAACAGAGGTGCATCCCGTCAAGCAGACAACTTAAAAATATAAAGTTTTTGTATTGCCCAGTATATGCCGGGCAATATTAAAAAAACAAATCAGAACAGATCAGTGCCAGATAATCTCGAAAAAATGTAAACTCTCTAAAATTTGTGTGAACTCTGTGCTATGATTATTGACGCAGGAAATTTTTGGGTTTACCATTACATTCATGTTGCAGATCTCCGATGAGATGGGCGCTTCAGAATGCCGATGCCCGAAAGCGGCAGGTGCCGGGCAAAGCAGGAGAGCAGCCCACCAGCGGCGGAGAAATCTGCAGATATGAAAGGTGGATATGGGACATGAGAGAGAAAATGATGCGTTTTATGAGCGGCAGATACGGGACAGACGATTATTCGAAATTTCTGCTGGGAGCTGCCGTGGCACTGATGGTAGTTAATCTGTTTACGAGGATCAGTATCCTGAATTTTCTGGTGTTTGCACTTCTGATATATGTGTATGTCCGTCTGTTTTCTAAAAATATTCAGAAACGGTATGCGGAAAATATGAAGTATCTGGAACTCAAAAATAAATTTTTCGGATTTTTCCGGAAAGAAAAACGGATGGCAGAGGACCGAAAAGTCAATCATATTTACCGCTGTCCCAACTGCAAACAGAAAATCCGCGTTCCGAAAGGGAAAGGAAAGATATGCATTACCTGCCCGAAATGCAGGACTGAATTTACAAAGAAAAGCTGAGAAATCATATGTTTGGATATGTATGCATTAATAAACAGGAATTGAAAATAAAGGATTATGAGACATACCGCAGTTATTACTGCGGTCTTTGTCATGATCTTTATAAACGGTATGGACGAATCAGTCAGATGCTGTTAAACTATGATATGACATTTCTGACTGTTCTGCTGACCGGTCTTTATGAGCCGCGCGAGATCCGGGAGAGCCGCAGGTGTATCCCGCATCCGCTGCAGCGCCATGTGCAGATCCATAATGAGATCACAGAGTATGCGGCAGACATGACTGTGCTGCTTTCTTATCAGAAGGCGGTGGATGACTGGTGTGATGAACACAGCAGGCTCAAACGGCTGCTGGCCGCTATGCTGCGCTCCGATTACAGGAAGCTGCGTCTGAAGTATCCGAGACAGGCCAAAACGTTGGAGCGGTGTGTGGACGCGCTCTCGCGGGAAGAACACAGCAGCTCGGAAGATCTTGATGCGGTCGCCGGTCTTACGGGGAGATTTCTTGGAGAGATGTTTGCCTGGAAGGATGATATCTGGAGAGAAGATCTCTATTCACTTGGATTTTATCTGGGCAAATTTGTGTATCTGATGGATGCATTTGAAGATATGGAGAAGGATGCAAAAGAGCATAACTACAATATCTTTCTTCTTTTACAGAAAAAACAGCCGGAAACGTTTGACGGGATGGCACAGGCCGTTCTGGTTGACATGATGAGCCACTGTTCCAGAGTATTTGAGAGACTTCCGGTTCTGAAGCACGCGGAAATTATCAGAAATATTCTGTATTCCGGCGTCTGGTGCCGGTATGCGGTGATTCAGGAACAGAGAAAAAAGAAGATGAAGATTGAGGACAGAACATGAGAAATCCATATGAGGTTTTGGGCGTACCGCAGAATGCTTCAGATGAGGAGATTAAGAAGGCATACCGGAAGCTGAGCAGAAAATATCATCCGGATGCCAATATTAATAATCCGAATAAAGCACAGGCAGAGGAGAAGTTTAAAGAGATTCAGCAGGCCTACCAGCAGATTATGAAGGAGAAAGAGCAGGGCTATTCCGGCTCTGCGTCCGGTCAGGGAGGTTACGGTGATTTCGGAGGATTTGGCGGTTTCGGCGGTTTTGGAGGAGGATACCGGCAGAGCAGCAGAACCAACGATTATTCTGAAGAAGATATCAGGCTTCAGGCAGCAGCCAACTATATCAACAGCCGTCATTATGCGGAAGCACTTCATGTACTTTCGGATATCAAGGATCGCTCTGCCAGATGGTATTATTACAGTGCTCTGGCCAACGCGGGACAGGGCAACAATGTGACGGCCAAGCAGCATGCGGCGATGGCTTCCCAGATGGAACCTGGAAATATGCAGTATCAGCAGCTGGTATCGCAGCTGGAGAACGGCGGTCAGTGGTATCGCGGAATGGGCGATATGTATGGAAGTCCGCTGGATATGAACGGCGATATCTGCATGAAACTGTGTCTGGCAAATGCAGCGTGCAGCTGCTGCTGTCCGGGGGTGCGGGTATGCGGATGTTAAAATAAAAGCAGTTGCAAAAGAAGCAGTTACAGAGTCTGTCTCGCATGGATAGGCAGAAAATAGATGACAGATGAACCGAATTAAGTAGCGAAGCGGATGGTGAATATCCGATTGACTACAGTTGCATAGAGTTATGATAGCTGGGCGCACCGGGTATGGCCTGTACCGTTATGCAGACAGCTGCCCGGACCGGGCGGCATGACGGAACAGGAAGTACCGGAGGCGCTGTTTTTATTTCACAGGAAATTGCGTTCTGTGAAATAAAAAGCCTACGGCGAGATGCGCAGCTCGCAGAGAAGAAGCTTGCTCGCGCGCGGAACAAAAGTTGTGCTGTCAAAGTTGTAGCCTGCGGGGTGTGCGAAGCACACTTTTGTTCTTTCACAGAAAATTGCGTTCTGTGAAATAAAAAGCCTACGGCCGGGCGTACATTGGCCGGTGGACAATGGATTTGCACCGACCGAAACAGAGTGTAGATGCAGAGGAGCATACAAAAATAACGGGGTATTCTTAAATATAGGAGAAAGAGAAAAGATGGAACTTTGCGAGGCAATCAAAAAAATCACACCGATTGACAGAGAAAAGATGGAAGAAGCCTGGACTCACTGGGACTCCAGGTGCAAGCCGTTACGGGGATTTGGACGTCTGGAAGAGATGGTAGTTCAGCTGGCAGGCATTGAGGGAACATCGGCTCCCCACTGCGGAAAACGTGCCGTGGTGATTATGGGCGCGGATAACGGTGTCGTAGAAGAAGGCGTAAGCCAGACCGGCAGCGAAGTGACGGCTCAGGTGCTGGAAAATATGGGAAATAAAATCAGCAGTGTCTGCATTATGAGCCGCATCCTGAATGCGGACGTGATTCCGGTCAATATTGGCATGAATGTGGACGGCGTACATCCGGCTATCCGCAATTGTGCTGTGCGCCATGGGACAGGAAATATTGCAAAGGGACCGGCGATGACCAGAGAAGAATGTATCCGGGCCATTGAGACAGGGATCCGGATTGTAGGCGAACTCAAAGAACAGGGTTATGAGATGATTGTGACAGGAGAGATGGGGATTGGCAACACGACGACCAGCGCTGCCTGTGCCTGTGTGCTGTTTGATAAGAAAGCGGAAGAAGTAACCGGGCGCGGAGCCGGACTGTCCAGTGAGGGGCTGAAGAAGAAAATCCGGGTGGTGCAGCGGGCGATTGAAGTAAATCATCCGGATCCGTCTGACGCAATAGATATCATGGCGAAGGTGGGCGGACTTGACATTGCAGGCATGACAGGATGTTTTCTCGGTGCG
>CAKRNX010000055.1 GCA_934371475.1 uncultured Lachnospiraceae bacterium | reverse complement strand
AGTAATAATCCAAATTTACTTGAGGTATTTTTTTGTGTCAATCTCTTGCCCTATTTAAAGTATACAGGAAGCTTTCTGCTTTGATTTCCTGATTATTTGTTTTTATTGATAATTCTAGTCTCATAGCTTCCATCTGCGATATTGATATAGCGCACGAACAGAGACACTTTGTTTTCTTCGTTCAGATTCTCCCAGAGTTCAGATGCAAATTCATCGATATTATTTTGAACCGCTACCAGTTTCGGTTCTCCCTCAAAGCTTGGAAGCGGATTTCCATCACATCGATACGTGTGAATGAAATGTCCTTCTCCTGCCACGCAGTTCTCATATGCAAACGTATAGCGGTTGCACGCTGCAGGATTTCCCTGATTGCTTTTGAGGATAGACATGGCGTAACTAAATCTATTATTTTCGATATGAAGAATTCCGGAAATACGCGGAGTATAGTTGGGCGCATCCGGTTCGAACTCACGGCTGCGCAGCGACTGTTCAAACGTCAGCTGATGATCCATTCCTTCATAGATCGTATCTGTCTGATCTCCGTTGGTCACAATCGTCTTGTTCCCCAGCACGCGCACCGGAGCATAGATAATCAGGCTGGGATCTGTCAATTTTGCAGGATCAAACGCCTGGGTCCGGATGCCCTCTCCGTCCTCTACAAACACACGGTTCCTGCTGTTCTCGCTTCTTCCCATAATAAAGTAGGCAGCCACTGCCTTGGTGCCATCCTGGGAGCGGCCGATCACAATTCCTCTGCCCGGATAGCTGTTCTCTCTCAGTTCCTTCTGTAAAGAAATCATTTCCATACGTTCTTCTCCTTCATCCATAAAAATAAGCCCACCCCTGTCACATCTCTGTGCCCAGACGGTCGGCTTCCCTCGGCTCATACTCCCTGTGGTCATCCCACTTCCGTCAGTTATATGAGCACTTACAACATATCATTATTTTCCTGAAAAATCAATACTTTTCAGTAAGCTGTTCAAGAATGCCCCGGCATTCTTGCTGCGAAGTTGGAGTCATCTCACATCTGATATTTATTTTAGAAGAATGCTTATATCTTTTTACCCGCTTTACATTCCTCTCTCTGTATGTTATACTCACATCCGTTGCAGGCTCACAAAAACAAGGTCTTATCCGGGTCTGCCCGCCGATTTCCGGCGTAGGTCGTATACCCTGCGGTATATGCCTCCGCGGCATCTGTCATATGTCCATGTCAGATATGGCCGTCTGCCTTGCTGCCGCGTGAAAATGAATCGAGTGTTCGTGACCTTCCACTCGTAAAACAAAACTAAAGGAGAAAACTGAATATGAGAAACAAAAAAGTGTTATTTCTGACCCAGGCTGCGATCATTGCAGCTATCTACGTGGTGCTGACCATGGTGTTCGCTCCCTTCAGCTTCGGCGAGGTACAGGTGCGTATCTCAGAAGCCCTGACGGTGCTTCCGTTCTTTACGCCCGCTGCCATCCCGGGACTGTTTGTCGGCTGTCTGATCGGCAACATTACAGGCGGAGCAATCCTGCCCGATATCGTGTTCGGCAGCCTTGCCACACTGATCGGCGCAATGGGAACATGGATGCTTCGCAAGCACAGATTCCTGGCTCCCGTTCCTCCCATTGTATCCAACATCGTGATCGTACCGCTTGTCCTTCGTTACGGATACAAGATCGTCCTGCCTATTCCTTTCATGATGCTGACCGTGGGGATCGGTGAGATTGTATCCTGCGGTGTGCTGGGAATGTTCCTGCTGACCGCGCTGGATCGCTATAAGAACACTATTTTCCATACAGATTTTATTCAGAATTAATTTTTTCATCAGGAATTTGCATTCCGCCGGAGGCTTTTTGTTCCACAGGACGCAATTTCCTGTGAAACAAAAAAGATGTGCGTATCAGATGAGAAGTTCTCTCACCGATATGCACATCTTTTTTGTTTATTCCTCAGTAATGCAATATCACATCAAAACGCTTTCTCCCGGATCGCCCGGGCGGATGCGTACTTCGTACTCAGCCGGAACGCTGCGCCATCCCAACGCTACACATCCTCATCCAGATAACTGATAAAGATATTTCCTGCAGCCTCAAACATTTCCGTGCTGTCATTCATTCCCGCATAATACCACTCGGTTCCGTCCGGATCTACCAGATACGTATTATATTCATCATATCCTACGATCGTCACCGGACCATCCGCCGTCATGGCAATGACCGGTCTGCCGTGGCTGACAAAATACAGTACCTGTTCCAGCGTACAGCCGCTCAGATCCACCGCCGCTTTTCCCGTTCCGGACTCAATCTGCGCCAGATCTGTCGTACCTGCCGTCATGATCGCAGGCAGCTTTTCCAGATTCAGCTCTACTCTGGTATTTTTATCTCCTCTCACCCAGACATAATTCTGCTGACTGTCCACCACTACGCCCACATTGGCATCCGCTATCTGTATCGCCTGGTTTGCATAGCTGCATACCTCCATCATACGTCCGCCTGCGTATACATAATAGTAGCTGCGGTTATCCGTTCCGCCGGGAAGCTCAATGGTTCTCGATGTATCATACGTCAGCACCTTGCTCCGCGATATCTGTGGTTCTTTGCCGGAAAGCGTGCTTCCCACGCGCAGCAGCACCTCTGTCTGCTTGCGGTCTGTAGTCTGGGTGGAAATGCCCATGGACACCGCTTCCTCGGTATCGGTGCTGACAATATGATCCTCTGTTCCTTCCGCAAAAGAATCGCCATTTTTTACCATTCTTGTCAGCGTCAGCATATTGTCAGTCTGCGATACATCTGTCACATAGCAGCCGGACGGCTGATAATCTTTGATGACCGTTCCCTCCCCGTCTTCAATCAGCAGCCGGTACATGGGAAACATGCTGTCGCCTCCTTTGGAGGTATCAACATCGCTCTTTTTAGCTGTACCGCAAACCAGATCTTCATCCATATAGCACACCGGACGGATATACTCATCGCTGCCGGCAGTGATCTGTCTCGTAGTTCCCTGTTCCATGTCCATTACGGTCATCTCAGAGGAACCGTACTCTTCTCCCTCCGGCAGCCATGCAAAATATCTGCCGGACCGGGAAGATGCATGACAGTTTCTTGCCACGCCTGTAATCACTTCCTGGTAGGTACGGCTGTTCAGATCCACCTGGTACACCGTGCCGTCTATCAGCACGCTGAATGTGGAGCCGTCCTCTGATATGTAGGCAAGTCCCTCCACATCTTCCTGCAGAAGCTCACCGCTTTCTTCACTGGCCAGGAAAATTTTTTCATCTACCATGCCGGAAGCCGCTTCATAGTAATAGACGCCGACACCGTTCTCTCCCTCGTGATTCCCCCGGTTCATGTAGCCGGACACAGTAAACCACACATCTCCTTCATCGCTGATGCCAAGGATCTTTATCGTGTTGGCATCGTAAAAATCGCGATAATCCATATTTTCTTTCTGCGGGAAACTGAATATCTGCGTCAGCTTTCCGGAGCTGACATCATACGTCCACAACTCATCTTCCTGCACAAAAGCCACCACGCGGTTTCTCTGATTGCTCGCGTATTCCACAGACTTCTGTGTAATGCCAAGATTAATCCCCTTGCTCTGGATCACATCATTGTCTGGATTGAATATTTCATCCGTCGTCCGCTCAAAATTCAGCAGATACACACGGCTGTCCGTATAACGCACCCGATAATATTCGCTGACATTGAAGATCTCAGTAATGCCTGAAGCATTGACCGATGCAATCCGGTAATCCAGCGTCAAAGTCGCCGTATTTGTGTTGATCTCCTTCAGCCGCGGTGTCGGCTTGTAATAAACCTGCGGATTTAAGTTTGCCCAGGTCAGCTGTGCCACGCTGTCGTGAATGTCCATATAAGCCAGCGTCTGCTCTTCATCCGTCGTCTCATCCGGCTCCACCGCAGCACCGATCGTATTCAGATCTGTGCCGTTGACGCATTTGTCATAAAATCCACTGACATAATTCAGATAATCTGCCGTATGCAGCCCGTCCGCCAGCAGGATGTGCGTGTAGTAATAAATACTGCGTCCGCCGCTGACAACCTGGATCTTCAGCATATACTCCTGGTTCATCAGCATCTTATTCTGAAGTGCCAGCGTTGCATCCAGGTAATCGCCGTCCTTCACCAGTTTAATGACCTTGGTGTTCTCCAGCGTATCCAAACCGTCCAGGCTCGTCACCTCGTACGTGACACTGTCCACTGCGCTGCTGAATGTCTGGATCTGGATATCCAGCTCCCTGTCGGAATCCAGCGGTGTAATGCTGTCTCTGATCCCGGACGGATCCATCTCCCTGGCATAACCGTGAAGACAGTTGTACCTCACACCGTCTTTCTGCATATATACCAGCGGAAATGTCGAATTTTGCATTGTCTCTGCCAGATCAGGCGCTGCCTGATTCATCAGGCGGTGAAACACCAGCACCGCACCCAGGAATATGACAATCAGAACGGCGATATGGATCACCATATTTCTGATTTTTCTGATTCGTTCTCTCATAAATGCATCTGTCTCTCCTTCAAGCTTCAAGAATGCCCCCTGTATTCTTGCTGCAAGGCGCACGTCATGCATGCATCTGCATGACCTATCTCCCCTGTGTCGGTTCCCATTCTATCAGACTTTAAACAGCCGCGCAACCGCAAAGCGATGGCACGGCTTTTATCCGTTTCACCAGGAATACTCCCGCCAGCTCCGGTGCCTGCGGTACCGGCTGCGCCTCCTGTGCATTTCATCTACAAGAAGAACCCTGGCCATATCTTCGCCCCAGGGTTCCTGATCTGCTCCCGCCATTGCGGCAATTTCACCGGCCTGACGGCGCACCATCACAGCATCCGGCATCTCGTCAAACATCCGGCTGCCCGCATATTCCATCCTGTCGCACTCCTGTTCCACCTGCTCGCGGATCTGCTTCGCCGTTGCCGGATACAATGTCTGCAGCCTGCAGATATCCTCTGCCTCCAGCGCTTCCTCCCGGAGCAGATTTGTGTACAGATCACCTGTCATATCGCACTGTTCTCCCCATATTCTGCTCCCTATATCATATGCCGTCTCCCGCAGAATGTACGAATATGGCTGGAGTGTGCCGGAAAAAGTCATTTTGTAAACGGCAGGTTCCTGTTTGCGGAAATGGTATTCGAATACACGTTATTTCTGCAGCAGCCTCTGCAGCGTAGGATGTACCTGCAGCGCCTCCATACATTTCTCCAGGCTTTCTTCTCTCTGATGTTTTACGGAGTCCGGTGTCACTCTCGCACAGCCCTTCTTTTTCACCGCACGAATCAGGATGTTCTTCGGCGTGTGCTCCATATCAATAAACTCCAGCACCTGCACGTCATATCCCTGCTGCTCCAGCATAGATGCCCGCAGTCCGTCCGTGATCAGCGCTGCCATTCTCTCCTTCAGCAGCCCATATTTTAACACCGGCTCCAGCGTTCTGTTGGACATCTGCCGGTTCAGCTCATGCTGACAGCACGGCACTGACAGAATCGCGCCCGCATTCCACGCCACTGCCTTGGCCAGCGCATAATCCGTTGCCGTGTCACAGGCATGCAGCGTCACTACCAGATCCACCTGGCTGACTCCCTCATAATCCGCAATATCGCCGTTCAGAAACTGCAGCTTGTCGTAATGAAATCTGGCTGCCAGGTCATTGCAGTGCCGGATTACATCCTCCTTCAGATCCAGGCCGATCATCCGCACATCAAATCCCTTCCGTTCCCTCAGATAATAATACATCGCAAATGTCAGATATGATTTACCGCATCCGAAATCGATCATCATAAGCTCACGGCCTGTCGGCAGGCTCGGACAGATATCCTCGACGAACTCCAGAAAACGGTTGATCTGCCGGAACTTGTCATAACGGCTGTTAACCACTTTCCCCTCCGGCGTCATAACTCCCAACTCCACAAGAAACGGCACGGGCCTGCCTTCTTCCAGAATATAATGCTTTTTCCGGTTATGCTCTAACGGCGCCGCCTCCAGTTTCACCGGACGCATCTTCTTTTTTACGGTAATCCTGCCCTTTTTGCTGCAAAGCGCAGAGGCGGTCATCTCCAGTGTCTCCGCCTGCATCTGGCGGTAATCTTCCGCCAGCCATCTAACAGCCGCCTCCTCCAGTTCATTCTTTGTATAGTTTACATGACGCTCCTGTTTCCCGTCCCAGGAAGCCGCCTGAAAGGCCACTTCACCTTTCGCCGCAACCGGACGGACACGGATCTTCACCGCCGCACCTTCTTTTTTCACTCCGCTGAATACCATCTGGCGCAGATTTTCATTGATAATCAGCTTCAATAATTCTCTGTAGTTTTCCATACTGCTCCTTTTGTAAAGCAGACATTCGCAATCCGCTTTCGCTGCTGCTATTTCCAGTAAATTGTAATCAAACGAAATTCATCATCCGTATTGTACCTGTAATTCCAGCTCTGGGTCCCGTAAACTTCCATGAGATATTGTCCGGCATCGCTGAGCATTCCATTCTCAAACAGCTCATATTTCGCCGACTGATACCCCTGGTCGGAACCAAATTTCAGCACAATATAATCCTGATCCGCCCACACCGAATTCATCAGCGCCTGATAAACCGTATCATAATCAAAACTGTCATAGTACATGCCATTAAGTTTGTAATAATTGTAACTGTCGTCATTACATTCCGGGAGAGGCACACTCACCTGCGGAATATGCGTCCGGTAAATCTCCGCATCCGTACAGCACAGATAATTATAATTCATGGCAGTTACGGAGGAAGTATCTTCCATCTCATTGACAAATACCGGATCCCCCCAGGTCACATCCACATGATAATAGGTATCGCCGATCCGCACAATATTCCATCCGTGGTCGCCTCCATCTGTCGTCTTCCCGGTCACATAGGTGCAGAACATCCCCATCCGGTGCAGAATATACTGAAATGCCTTCGAATATCCGGCGCATACGGAACGGTGGTTGAGCAGCGCGCTCTGTATATTCTGGTTATCCGGGCTGTCGCTGTCATAGTCTGTCGTGTCGATCAGATATTCATACACCGCCTTGATTTTCTGATAATCGCTGGCGTCAGCCGGTATCCCGCTGATGCACTTATCCGCCGCTGCTTCCAGCTGCGTGCGCAGATAATCCCGGCTCTCGCGGTCCGCTGCAGGTGTGATCTCATAGCTGATCACTTCCCCGCTCAGCGCAGACTCGGTCACCTGCGCACTTGTCCCAATCCAGAAAAATTCCGGATGATCCGCCAGCACCGCATAGTACGCCGTCCAGAAATCCTCCGTACTGACCGCCGCATACAGCTCCGCCGAGTCCTCATAATTCTTCAGACGCTCATACAGTTCCCGGTAGATCTCATTCAAATTGCTTGGAATCTGATTAAAATAATATTCCTCAATATCTCCGTGATCCCACCATGTATCTCCCAGCTGATAATAAGGATTTTCTTTCAGTCCGGTCTTCACCGCTGCTTTCTCCACTGTGGCGCATCCGCACAGACACAGGGAAACCGCCCCCAGAGCCGCTGCCAGAAGCATCCTCCTTTTCATATTTCTCACGTTATTCTCTCTCCCATATTACATGACTGCAAATTGCAGCATATCCCAGCAGACCTTCCGTCCTTCTTCCGCCCAGGATCTTCCATCCGGAAATGCCGGGACATTCCTGCGTCCTGCCGGAGGCTGTATCAGATGGGAAATTGACTTCCACCACTGATACTGATTTTTCCCGCCGCCTGCAGAGGCGGGAGTTACCTGACATCTGGTGTATCTGAAAAAGGCTTGTCTGCATTCAAACCCGCTTCCGTTATTATATCGTATCCCTTTGTATTTGTATACCGTATCCCGCAATACCCTGTGCCTCCGGATTACGCAGATTGCTGCGTGCTTCACATTCCCACAATATTACCCAGTAATCCTTGACTTTTTAATCGGAACAGTTAAACTAAAATCAGATACATCTGATATGAAGTGACTTACATATGATATAGCCTCTGGCAGATACTATTGTCCGGCAGAGATTGATTTTGCGCCGACCGAAACGAAGTGCAGAGGCAAAAACATTTTTAAATGATACTTTCAGGGAGGGTATTTTTATGAAAAAAATCGTTTTAACCGGAGGCGGTACCGCCGGGCATGTGACCCCAAATATCGCTCTGATGCCACGGCTGAAGCAGCTTGGCTATGATATTTATTATATCGGTTCCTACGACGGGATCGAGAAGCAGCTGATTGAGCAGATGGGGATCCCCTACTTTGGAATTTCTTCCGGCAAGCTGCGCCGCTACTTTGACTGGAAAAACTTTTCTGATCCCTTCCGCGTATTGAAAGGTTATGGAGAGGCGAAAAAAATTCTCAGAAAACTGCAGCCGGATGTGGTATTTTCCAAAGGCGGTTTCGTGACGGTGCCTGTCGTTCAGGCCGCCAGGCACTGCCATATTCCTACCATTATCCATGAGTCCGATATGACACCGGGGCTGGCCAACAAACTGGCAATCCCCGCCGCCACCAAGGTCTGCTGCAATTTCCCGGAAACCGTAAAATATCTCCCGGCAGGCAAAGCCGTACTCACAGGCTCACCGATTCGCCAGGAACTTCTCAGCGGAGACAGATCCGCAGCACTGCGCTTCTGCGGATTTGCCGGTGACAAACCTGTACTTCTGATCGTTGGCGGAAGTCTGGGTTCTGTCGCTGTCAACACTGCCATCCGGCGGATCCTGCCGCAGCTGCTGGAAACTTTCCATATCATCCACCTGTGCGGAAAAGGAAACCTTGACAGAAAGCTTGAAAATACCCCCGGATATGTACAGTTTGAATACATCCAGGAAGAACTGGCCGATCTGTTCGCTCTGGCTGATATTGTTGTGTCCCGTGCCGGAGCCAATGCCATCTGCGAACTGCTGGCGCTGCGCAAGCCCAACCTGCTGATCCCGCTCCCGGCTTCTGCCAGCCGCGGCGACCAGCTGCTGAACGCCCGTTCCTTCGAACAGCAGGGCTTTTCCAAAGTACTGCAGGAAGAAAAGCTTACAAACGAACTGCTGCTCTCCTCCATCCTGGATCTCTACCGCAGCCGCAATACCTATATCGAGGCCATGAAACAGAGTGACCAGAGCGACGCGATCTCCGTCATCGCCGGTCTGATTGAGGAAGCTTCGGACAGCAGAAAAAATAAATAAGTCATAGCTTATACTTCCTGCTGGGGATGGACTCCGGCCGGATTACAAAATAAAATCCCGTGCAGATAAAAGATTTCTGCTTTCTGATCCCGGGTCTGACCCGAAAAGCAGTATATCTTCTGTCCGTGCGGGATTTTATTTGTAAATAAATTTCTCTATTCGAAAAGATCCAGGATCTCAGCCTTGTCCTGATCCTTCAGCTCACCCTGCTCCCAGGTCATTTTTACATGCTTTTCATCACCCTTGTATCTGGGGATCAGATGCATATGGAAATGGAATACTGTCTGTCCTGCCGGTTCCCCGTTGTTCTGCAGAATATTCAGTCCGTCGCATTTGAGACCTTCTGCCAGCTTTGTACCTACTTTTTTGGCTACGACCATAGCCTTTGCCGCCAGCTCATCCGGGAGCTCGTAGATATTGGCTGCATGTTCCTTCGGCAGCACGAGCGCATGACCTTTGGATGCCGGTCCCAGATCAAGGATTACCCGGAAATCATCATCTTCATACAGTGTAGCAGACGGGATTTCTCCGTTTGCAATTTTACAGAAAATACAGTTATTGTCTTTCATCATTCAGCCTCCTGACTATGTTTTTATGTTCCGCTTTGCCATATCCCGCAAAACACCGGCTGCCGGCAGCTCCTTCCGCATAAACCGTCAACACAGTAAAACAAAAGTATCTGCCTGCATCTCACTTGTTTTTCAACCGGATTTATTCTACCACACTGCTGCCCAGGGTACAACCATGCCATCTACACTCCGTTCCGGTCGCCGTAAAATCATTGTCCGCCGGATCTGATATGGTACAGCAGAACCGCCAGCACAAACCCTCCCAACAGGCCGCCGATATGCGCCGCATTGTCTGTTCCCACATCTGTAAAGCCCTGCAGCACCGAGAGTACCACCATGATCCCCATCCGGTGCACAGTCATTGCCCCTACTCTGCCGCGGTTGCGCAGCACAATATAGAGCAGTGCGCCTACTACTGCAAAAATCGCACCAGAAGCGCCCGCCGACACAGCATAATGACCGGTCTGAGTCTCTATAGCCATTGAAAGCAGATTGCCTGCCAGCCCTCCCGCCAGATAAATGATCAGATATTTCACCGGCCCGACAATCGTCTCCAGGTAATCTCCGAGGAAAATCAGGCAGACCATGTTGTTGACAATGTGATACAGTCCAAAATGCAGAAACATCGAAGTGAACAGCCTGTAATACTCTCCGCTCTGCACCGACGGAGTATAACACGCGCCATGATTGAACATAAACAGCGCGTCTTCCGTGTTTCCCATAAAAGTCAGCACCACAAACACTGCAATGTTCGCTGCCACCATCAGCAGATTCATTTTCTTTCTCGACCTGATAAAATCCTTTAATTCATCCATGTAATCCCTGTCTCACCTCCTGATGCTTATACTAATTCAGCAGCCTACAGTACAGAAAACAGCAGCACCACGCCTCCGAGAATTACCAGAATAATGCCCGTCGCCCGGTTGAGTGTCTTTGGTGTCGCCTTGTTCGCAAACACTGCTGCAATCCGCGCCCAGATAAGTGTAAATATAACACACAATGCCCAGACAGTCCAATCCGGCATTCCTCCGATCACAAAATGCGAGACTGCTCCTGTCAGCGCCGTAAATGTCATAATAAACACACTGGTTCCCACCGCAGTTTTCAGCTCATATCCCAGCACAGAAGTCAGGATCAGAAGCATCATCATTCCGCCGCCTGCACCGATAAATCCGCAGATAAATCCGATCAGACATCCGCAGATTAAGGACTGCACGGCTCTTTTTCCGGCAGATACGCCCTGCATGGCTTCTTTTGTTGTCATGACTGGTTTCACAATAAATTTGACGCCCAGCAGAAATGTCATAAATACGGAGAAATTTCCCATCGTCGCCGAGGGCACCAGACTGGACACGTAGCTGCCCACTACCGTAAAGGCAAGCACGCTGACCATCATGATCAGACCATTTCTGATATCCAGATTTTTATTTTTCCCGTAAGTATACGCCGACACCGCGCTGGCCAGTACATCAGACGAGAGGGCAATCCCCACCGCCATATACGGATCCATTCCCAGAAACGTAATCAGCATGGGACTGATGACAGCCGCCGCGCTCATACCCGCAAATCCGGTGCCCAGTCCGGCTCCCATACCGGCAAAAAAAGTAACAATAATCGTAATAATCAGATCCACAATCCAATACCTCCTCCATCATTCATCCTGCAGAATATGATCTATATTTTTCTCCATATTCTGCATAATCTCCGCAAATATCCGCTGTCTCTCACTGTCGACATCTGCCAAAAGCAGCCCGGCAAACGTTTTTTGAAGATCCCTGCCCTTTTCAATCACCAGTTCAGCCTTTTTTGTACAGCAAAGCAGTGTTTTTCTGCGGTCTCCCTTCACTGTATCCCGCCTCAGATATCCCTCCCTCACCAGCTTTTCGACATTGACAGATACCAGGTTGGCTTTTATTTTACGGATCTCTACAATATCGCTGGCTGTTTGATAGTCTGGATTATTCGCCAGAAACAGCAAAATATCAAAAGCAGTCTGTGGCAGCTTTAATTCCTTGCACAGCGGTTTACACAATACACTGTAAGCCAGCGAAAGCTTTCTGGCGAACTCGATCCCCTGCGGTATCTGCAGCATACCATCTGTTTTTTTGTCCATCCGTGACTTTCTCCTTTCTGTTACGCTCCCCTGTACGGCAAAACGACCAGTCATTCGCCGTTGAATAAACAATACCTTTTTCTGAACAGCTATGCTGCAATGATCCGTTAGCTGTATGGCTTTGGCAAACATTCCCGGTTATTACTTCATTTTTGAACTGTTCATTTTTGAAAAGATTATACCCTCCATAAATTTTTGTCAAGTCCCTCTTACATTTTTACGCAAAACCAATATCCGGGAGTGATCTTTCTGCTTTTCCGTACCATTACAGTGTTATCTGCTGTCAGATTATTCCCCTGGTCGACACGAAATATCGTTTCGGCTTATGTCTCATGGCCGGAACTTATCCGTTGTCTTTTTTGCAATCCCCCCCACTGCTGATACAACGGAGATTTCTGGTATAGGAAATTATCGCAATTTCCTGTGAACATAAAATGCCATGCAGTTTTACCTGCATGGCATTTTATGTTCTATTTCCTATCTGATTTCCGTGCTCTGCTCCCGCACTGTTTTAGCTGTTACGCTTCAGCTCCCCGTCAGCATCCTTTTTCTCTGTACTCTCCGGTCCGTCCGGACTTGCAGCTGCGTTCTCTGCAGCTTTCTGCTCCATTCCTTTCAGTTCCCCGTTCAGCGTAATATTGCGGTTTACCTTTGCATCATACCCGTCAGCCCTGATGATGTCTGCAAGGTCAATGCCGACTGTTTCTTTCATAC
>CAKRNX010000054.1 GCA_934371475.1 uncultured Lachnospiraceae bacterium | reverse complement strand
TTGTTGTCGTTGCTCTATTCTTCTTTCCAACACCTCGCTCAGCATACGCTGATCCCAAGAGTACGTCTCTTACAGCTTTTGCCATATAGGTATTAATAAACTCCTCGATATCTTTATCGTAATACTCCTGTGACACAAGATCAAAGAGCTTGCCCTGATTTTCCACTACCTCACTCAAATATACCTCTGAATACGCCCGCATTATCGTCACCTCTCAAACAAAGTGCTGAACACTTTTGTAACCTTATTTGCATCTGAATCAACAAGGTCACGCATCTTTTTGCGCGTAAGTGCTATCGTTTATATTATAGCAGATACGTTCGAAACCTCAACTTTAATTCCCGATCTTCCCGACCTATTTTCCGTATTCCAGATCAGTTGAGTGTCAAAATTGCCTGCTGCATGGTTCCACAATCTGCCGCTATCTGCCACCAAAAAACTGCCGCCCCGGCTTACACCGGATGCGGCAGTTTTATAATTACTCATGAGAATTTACTTCTTAATCCTTTACTCTGCTTTCGCCAGGTTTTAACCTGTCTTTTCGTTCCTGTCCTGTCTGGTTTCAGATCTCACAGTCTTACAGATCCTCTTCTGTCATTCCCCAGCCTGCAAGAACAGATGCTCTGTTGAGTGCTTCTCTCTCAGCATTGACATGCTCTACATACTGTGAGGTGCCATCTGCCCACCACATGAAGGAGTCGTTTGTCTCTTCGGAGCAAACATCCCATTTCTCCAGACCTTCGCCGTTCGGATCGCCGGTCTTTACGAAGTTGGAGATGTAGCTGGTGATCTGGTCTGCCAGTGAATAGTCACTGTCTGTCCACAGTCTCTGTTTCTCCAGATCGCGCATGGAGTCAAAGAAGTACCACAGTTCAGATGAATGGAAGGATCCGTAGAACTCTTCATCTCTTACCGGATTTCTGTGTTCCGGAAGCATCTGATTGAAGTAATATACATATACATTGGTATCGTTGTTCTTTTCTGCATATTCTGCGGAAAGCACATATTTTTCAAATGCGGAGTCACTGTAGGAACGAAGCATCTGACGGTATGCATCTTTCTCATCTTCCGGTGCATATGCATCGTTATAATCTTCACCATAGCTTGCAGCCATTCTCTCTGCAAACTCATCCATGGTTACAGTGCCTTCCGGATCACCCATCAGAGAAGTCATCTCATCTGAGGTTCCGCCGATCATGATATTGATGCCATCCAGTGCGCCCGGTCTGGTCAGATCTACGGATTCTTCTGTGAATACATAACCGTCGATCACATATGTGGAGCTTGCACCTGTAATTGCGTCATACAGATCTTTTTCCGGTTCAACGGCTGATTTGGTTGTCATGTAGTATTCTGCGTCGTGGGAACGAAGCTCTGCTACCAGCTCCTCAGAGGTGGTATCTTCCGGAAGTCCCATTGCCTCGCGTACAGCAACTTCTGCATCCTGCTGCTTGGTCTCCATATCAGTGTAGGACAGTGTGCCTTTTGCGGTGAGCAGTCCTGAGAAACCACTCTGGATGATTGCATTCTGGAACAGACCTTTTGCCAGCGGTGTTCTCATAAGAGCAGTTACATTCATAGCGCCTGCTGACTGACCTGAAATGGTTACCTGCTCCGGATTTCCGCCAAAACCTGCGATATTCTGATTTACCCACTCAAGAGCTTTTACCAGATCCAGCACACCGTAGTTGCCGGATGCTCCGTTTTCATTCTCTGCGGAAAGTCCCGGCAGAGTCAGGAAACCAAACATGCTGACACGGTACTGTACTGTTACTACGATAATTCCTTTTTCAGCTAATTTCGCTGCGTTGAACTCCATCTCGGAAGCGTTTCCATGATTGTTTCCGCCACCGTGGATATAAACCAGAACCGGCAGGTTCTCATCTGCAGATGCTGCAGGAGTATATACGTTCAGGTTCAGGCCGTTCTCGCTGATAGCCGGATTGTACTTATCGCTGAAGTAGAACTCATCGCCCCAGAAACCGCCTACCGGGTTCAGTTCTGCTGCACTTCTCTGCATTACCTGATCTCCCCAGGTATCGCATACTTTTACATCATCCCAGCTCTCCGGATCCTGCGGTGCTTTCCATCTGTTTTCACCTGATGTATCTGCTCCGTAAGGAATACCTTTGTAAAGTGTCACGCCGTCTACATCAGAAGCAACGCCTGATACTTTTCCGCCGGTTACGTCTACAGTTGCTGTCTCTGCTTCCGGATCTGTCAGTCCTGCATACTCTTTCAGGGCTGCCATGGAAGTGGTCATGCCTGCTGCGGACTCAAGTTCCGGTCCGTAATAGATTGTGGTATCCAGGAATACGTGATCCAGAGGTTTCGTTACGAGATTGCCCTCTTCCATCAGCTCTTCCAGTGTCTTATTGTCATCGCCGGCTGATACCCACTGACCGTCTTTTGCTTTCTCTAACAGGGTCTTCAGGCTCTCTACGTAGCTCAGATCCATGTTCATGTCGCCGAAACGGTTCCAGATCTGCCATCCGTGTCCACCTTCGATATGGATGCTGGCGTCTGTCTTTTCGCCGTTGCCCAGATAATCATCGTATGTATTGTAGGAAGCCAGTGTGTCATATGCGCCCTCAATGGACTCAGACAGTGTCTTCATAGAGTCAGCTGAGAAAATCCATACGCTGGATCCTGATCCGATCGCGTCACCGGTGAATACCAGATACTCGGCATCAGAATCAACTGCCTTGCCGTCATTGTCATACTCGTAACTAACTACCGGTGTGTTCATGATATACAGAGTGGAGTCAGCGGTATGGCCATTGCACAGGATGGTAGACAGCTCAATTCCATCTTCCATCTCAATGACTTCTTCACCGGGTGTAAACAGCTTGAGATCATACATCTCGCTGAAATCGCCGTAGTTCTCTACAATTTTGTCCGTATAATCGCCTTCCGGGAAATACAGCGTCAGTCCTTCTTCTGACAGCGCATTGTAATAACCCAGATGATCGCCGTGGTTATGCGTAATTACGATGGAAAGCTCGCGGTCGCCTACCAGGCTGTACACCAGATCTCTGTACTCGGCATTGATTGCATCCAGAACTGCCTGATCCTCACTGTCCTCTCCGAAGTGAGAAGCCGTAGCTGCTGCACCATTTCCCAAGTCTACCAGCACTGCCTTGTTCTCTGTCAGCACAATGTAGGTAGATGAAGTATTGTTCTGATCTGTTCCGCCGTTAGCCTGATAGCTGTCAGCCATAGGAACTTCTGCAGTATAGTCATTGATGCTGTATACTGTAAAGTCCGGATTCTCATTGAAATCCTCGCTGTTGGCATTTATCGCAATCGCTTCTGCGGTAAAGTGCCCATACTCATACTTGTCCCCTGCCTGCTGCAGATCTGCTGCCGCATCCGGAGCTGCTCCTGCGGACATGCACATTGCTGCCGTTCCTGCTGCCGCCAAGAAAGCGCCTAACCATTTTTTCCCAGTTAATCTGTTCATATCTTTCCTCCTTTTTTGTCTTTCTCAGGATCAGACAGATTGCTGTTCATCTCGCGCCCCTGTCATCCTTTTAGGTTATTTTGCCATATTTTCCTTCCTTTTTCAACCATACTTTATCTTATATTTCTATCACTTTTTCCTTTTTGCGCTTCAACTTCTTATATTTTTAATAAAAAATAAGCACTTTTTCACTTTTATGCGTATATAATCACGTTTTTTGTATGCCTTATTTCATCATTTCCGTCACTTTTCCCACAAGGTTTCCGAAATGTAACTGAACAGCTTTATAACAAAATCTATCCCGTTGCTTCAAGGATGCCCCGGCAAGATTGAGGAAGTCGGAGTTATCTCATATCTGATATCACGCTCCTGCATCGGATCGGAAACCGGAATACAATTTCCAGCCCGCCTTCTTCCGGTGAAAAAGCCCGCATCCGGAATTTTTCACCATACAGATAATTCATCCTCATCCGGATATTATAGATCCCGATATGTCCTCGCTGTCCTCTCTCCCGAACCATAGCCTGCTGTTCCTGCGGATCTTCCTCAAAGAATATCCGGATCTGATCCTGAGTCATACCCACACCGCTGTCTGTAATCTTTGTCACCATTTCATCCTGCTGTCTGCTCACGGTAACTGACAGCCTTCCGGGCATCAGCCGTTCCTGCTTGTCCCTCTTGAGCAGAATACCGTGCAGAATAGAATTTTCCACCAGAGGCTGCAGCACATTCTTGGGATAGAGAAGACCTTCACAGTCCGGATCACAGTGAAACTCGTACGTAATCTCCCCGCTGCATAGATACTGCTGAATCGTCATATACGCCTCCAGGTGCTGCACTTCGGCAGCCAGCGTGTCAAATGTCTGCAATCCCGATATCTGTAATCGATCCCGGAGCATTCCGATCAGTGCTTTATTAATCACCATAATATCTTTCGTCCGGTTCATTCCTGCCAGATATGTAATGGTATTGAGCGTATTATAAATAAAATGCGGGTTGATCTGTGATACCAGGAGACTGTATTCAATCTGTTTTTCCCTTTCTTTCTGCTCCCGGATCGTATTCATATTCTTCTTCAGCTGATCCATCATCTGATAAAAACTGTCAGCCAGCATTCCCACTTCGTCATTTCCCGCAATCCTCTCAGGCAAAGCAGAGTCCCCGCTCCTCACCTGCTGCATCTGATCCGAAAGCTGCCTGATCCTGGAGAGCGTTTTTCTCAAAATCAGCACAATCAGAACCAGCAGCACGGCAGTGAAAACCAGCAGCAGTTCTCCCGTCAGCTGTAAAAATGGTTGGTATGGCCTTAAAAAATCCTCTTTTTTCAGACATACCGCCAGACGAAGATCCTCGATCTGGTAGGAGATCCTGACTCCCAGCAGCGTATCCTCCCGGCGTTCATCCAGCTTTGCCGCATACTGTTCCTCCGGGAACAGACTGCCAAGCTCTTCGGCGGACATTTTTTCAAACACGGACTGTTCTTTATTGGTAAAAATCAGAAGACCGCCATATCCGACCAGCGCCAGATCGCCGCTCTTAGCTTCCTTCAGGTCACCGAACAGCTCCCGAAAATCCGAAAAAGGCTCTTCCATAAAAATCAGCACCCGGTGCGCCTCGTCACTTTTCCAGCGCATGGCATAATAAATTACTTCTGTCCCGTCCTCTTTTGTAAAGACCGGACTGTAACAGCGCGGCAGATCCTCCGGAAATCGTTCCTTTATCTGCTCCAGCGTCTCCGGCAGAACAGCATACCACTCCGACTGCATCATCTGCTCCGCCCCGTCTCTCTGTTCTTCTGGTCCCAGGTAACAGTCCTCCTGCGTAACAAGAAATACATTCCTGGTAGAACGGATTGCTCCAGGCTCTGCCTTTCCGAGGATCTCCGGCGACAGCCTCTGGCAGATTTCCTCATACAGCACCGCCTGCTGCGCACTATCCTGGTCAGCATATTCCACAGCCATATCCATCAAATCTGTATCCAGCCAGAAGCGCAGCAGATACTGCGTGTTCTGGTGCAGAATATAACTGATTTTTGTGCCCACGGCCGAAGCCACTACGGACACATTGCTGTGCAGCTGCGGCCGCAGCAGACGGTAAACCCAGTCGTCCATTCTATCCTCAACTAAAAACAACATGACTGCGGCCACCGCGCAGATGGCGCATACACATTTCCTGATCAGTGAATGTCTCATCGTTCCCTCCGTTTTATCTTATATTCCTGCGGAGACATTCCATAATATTTCCGAAATACCCTGGCAAAATAGGAGGTAGATGTGTACCCCGTCTTTTCCGCAATAGCCGTCATTTTTTCGCTTCCTTCATCCAGCAGTTCCCTGGCACGTTCCATACGGACCTTTGTCAGAAATTTTCCAGCTGTCTCCCCCTGTTCCTTTTTAAACAGGTCATTGAGACGGTTGACACTGATCCCTGCCTCTTTCGCAATGTCATCCACACTCAGGAATGCATTGGCATATTCCCTGTAAATACATTGAACTGCCTGCTTCATCACTGCACAGCCGAATCTGGCGGGCTTCTCTTCCTTCTCCGAAAGCTCCGCTATCTTTTTTTTCAGCCATCGCTGGATCTGGCGGGCAGTCAGAAGCTCCGGCACTTCCTCATCATACAGCTGCCAGTCCTTTCTCTGTTCCTGTCCTCTTTTCTTCAGCTCCGATGCCATCCATGTCACACCCTGAATAAATGCATCGTAGTCTCCGTTCTGTATCACCGGTCGAAATATCTGATCAATCATGCGCAGCTGCCCTTCCATATTTTCCTGTGCAAATTTTTCCGTCATCTCCTGTTTTTCCGGAAATTCCGCCGGTTCCCATGGATGCGCCGTATCTGTAAAAATGCACAGTTCGGTCCCCTCAAAGCAGCGCTGCGAAAATACATATTTCTGACTGTCATATACCTGCCTCAACTGCGTCATCGTATCCATCTTTCCAAAAATCATACAGGAAAACAGCGCCGGGCGCAGATCCCGCAAGGCTGACTGAACCCTGTAGGCCGTCTGTTCCAGTGAAACACCCTGAGTTCCAAGACACATCCACCGGTATTTTCTGATGTGGATCAGATACTTTACTCCGGGAACCTTTTCACGAACTGTTCCTGCCACCAGCCCCGGCTCTGCCTCTGCTGTACTGCCTCCCAGAATCTCTTCAAGTTCCTGCGGAACATGATCCTGCTCCACAAAAAATACGCCTCCACAGTGGCTTAACTCTTCGCGGTAAAGTTCCCCGTCTACCTCACCTGCCGGCATCTGAAAACAGCTTTTCAGATAGCTGACAAACAGCTTTTCCTGTTTTTCTTCTCTCTCTTTCAGAATCCTGAAAATATCTCTCAGCTTTTTTTCCAGTGCCGGGCCGTCCAGCTCCTGTTTGAGTATATAATCCTGTACACTCAGATCAATCGCCGCTCTAGCATAGTCAAATTCATCATAGCTGGAAAGAAACAGAATCACTGTCTCCGGGCTCTGCTCCCGAATCTTCCCTGCCAGTTCAATCCCGTCCATTCCCGGCATCTCCACATCTGCAATCACCACCTGCGGTCTGAAACGACAGAAATTTTTCCATGCCTCAATCCCGTCAATCGAAGTATTCACCAGTGTAAATCCAAAGCTTTTCCAGTTTACCAGACCCGAAAAATATTCCAGAGCAAATTTATTGTCATCTGCCAGCATAACCCGGTACATTCGATCTTCCCCCTTCATCTAAGCCGGCCCTCTCACCATTCTGCTCCATTCAGCCGGCCATCCTTTCTCTCTTTTCCAGAAGCAGCAGTGCAAACATGCCGCAGACCGCCAGTGTCAGAAATGTCACATATTTTTTCATTTGAGTCTCCTTAAAAATTACATGTTATCCTCTGCTTCAATGGCTTCCAGATATTTAAGAATGCTCCAGCATTCTTGCTGCAAAGTACGCATTATGGTACCTGCATAATATATTTCTCCTGCGCGCCTCTGCATCTATACTCCGTTTCGGTCGGCGCAAATTCTTCTGTTAAAAAAACAGCATTTTCTCTGACAAAACAATCTTTCCTAATCCCTCGGTATCACTGTAATATCCGGCGGAAGGTTGCTGCCGATCCACTCGAAATCCACCCGGAACTCATCTTTCCGCCAGCGGATCCCGTAATGCTCCTTCAGATATTCCAGGCTGTCCGGATAACCCCCCTCCAGCGAATAACACAGGATTACCGCATGCTCCAGCGCATGCTCCAGATTCTCTTTTTCCCGCTGCCTGGTATCGCCGGCAACCCCGGACACCGCACCGTAAAAGAAAATCAGCGCGGCGGCCATTGCAGCAGCTGCGGCCATAGGACCATACGATCTGCATCTTTTCTTTTTTTCTGTATCAAAACGGTTCACTTATGCTTCTCCTCCGGCTCTATCCGATCTCCGACATAATGCTCATCAGCGGCAGCATAACAGACAACAGAATGATCCCCACCAGCACAGCCAGCACAATTACTACGGTAGGCTCAATCAGGCTGATCTTGTCCCAGAGGCGATTCAGTGTCTCTTCTCTGCACTGCTGCGCAATCTGGCACAGCGCCTGCTCTGTCGTACCGGTCCGCTGTCCGATTTTCAGCATCCGGGTATGCTTTTTTCCAAAAATCCCCGTCTCTGCCAGCGCATCCTCAAACAACATGCCGGAAAGCATTTTTTCCCTGCATACGGAAATTTTTTTCTCTGCCTCCGGATATTCCATCAGTTTTTCCATGATCTGCAGACCACTCTCCGGATTGACTCCGCTGCACAGACAGATGTAAAGCCCAAATGACAGCCTGTATTCAGCGGCTGATGCTGCCGTTTTCTTTACTGCGCTGCTCTTTCTAACAAATTCATTCAGCGCAGCACACCCTCTCTCAGTTCTTGCCGTCCACCAGATGCCGGCAAACAGCACGGCAAATACTGCCACAATTACCGCAGAATAGCGGTTCAGCACCGTTCCTATCCCGAGGATCGCCCCTGCAGTGCCCCGCATGCCGGTTCCCAGAGACTCGTATACAGACTGAAAAATCGGCATTACCTTTGCGATAAGTACAAACAGCACCCCCAGCATCATAATCAACATGAACAGCGGGTAGGAAACTGCGTGCCACACGGCATCCGACAACTCCTCTTCCTGCTGATAATAGTCGGCCAGATGATTCATCACCTCATCCGTCCGCCCCGACGTCTCTCCCAACCGGATCATCCGGCAGGCATATTCCGGAAACAGTCCGCTCTTTTCAATGCCGTCTCCCAGACTCCCGCCGGCCATCATTTCCTGATAAATCCCCTCCAAAGCCGCTCTTCCCGCAGGATTCTCCTGTTCCTCCATCATCAGGGAAATCCCCTCAAACGAGGAAATACCCGAATGCAGGATAGCCGCCATCTGTGAGCAGAATCCTATCAGCTCTTCTCTGTTTAGTTTTTTCTCTTTTTTTTCTTTTTTTCGCATAACCTTTCTCCAGATTTTTATCTGTTACGCTTTACAGTCACATGAAAACTGTAACATCCCCCTTATCTTAATTTTTCTTCCGCAAAATGAGGAGTTTTCGCACATGAAACATTCTCCTACACTGTATTTTTATCTTACATATCTCACAATATAACTGTCATCCTCCAACGCAATCTTTTCCGCCTCTCCGGCACCGCTCTCCGAAGCCACAGTGGGATCCATCATCTCCCAGTCATTTCCGTCATAGCGGATCATTCCGTCAATCCAGCCTGTACCGTCCAGATAAATGCTGATCCAGGCATGATACACGGATCCGCTCAGATATCCGATATTCAGCTTTGCCGGGATCCCCTGTATCCTGGCCATGGCGGTCATCAGCGCCGCATAATCAAAACAGATGCCTTTGCCGCTGCGGATGGTCCTGTCATTATCTGGCAGATAACCGCTCTCCACCGTGATTGCCTTTTCATAATCATATGTGATATTCTGAACCACCCAGCTGTAGATACACGTTACCTTTTCCAGATCATCCTTCGCATCTGCGGTTACTTCCGCCGACAGTTCTGCCGTCCTGCTGTCCATCGTAAAATTCACATACTGGCTGCTGCACAGAAACGGACCAAACTTATCGGAGAGCTCCACATCCAGCTGATCTGCCCAGATCGGCGAGTACTGATTATTCCCAACACTCTCATATACGCAAGTATAGTATGTTCCGTCGCCCACCGTCAGCGGGATCGTCACATAATTTTCCGATGGCTCTATGAAATACTTATAATCCGTCTGATCTTCTCCTGTCAGCTGCAGATAAATCTTATCCGCCTCACCCTGATACTGCACCATAAAATAGCCAAGATCCAGATGTGAAATATCAAGCACAAGATCCTGTGCCGTCAGAATCTTTGTTCCATCTGCACTGGGGATGATCACCGATCGGTGTCCACCGCCGTTCTTTCCCCCGCATCCTGCTATAAATAACAAAACAGACAGCATGAGCGCCACTGCCCCCAGTCTGCCCGTTGTCTGATCAGTTATTTTCATATCCGTCCACTTTTAACTCATCGCCCGCCATTTTCAAAATGTCTCTGATCTCTTCTGCCGGCATTTCCAGATAAGCGGAAAGCTCTTCTACCGATACTCTGTGTTCCAGATCTTCCTCCAGGTTGCGGATCGCCTCGTTCAGATGATTGACTCTTCTGGCCACTCCGTTGTCCATCTCCCGCAGATCCTTCTGATCCTGCAGCGCATCCTGCATATACTGATTGACTTCATTCATCAGTCTTGCCTGATAGGCCGCAAGGCTTTCCTGGCGCTCTACCTGTTCCAGAGCAAGCAACAGCCCTACATTTCCCTCCTGGATCAGATCCTCTGTCGGGTAATCATTTCCCTCATACTCGCTGGCCAGCTCGCACACCAGCGGAAGATAACGCTCCACCAGCCTGCTTCTCGCTGCCACATCCCCGTCAGCAGCCAGATGAAACAGCTCCAGCTCTCTGGCGGTATCCAGCTGCTCCAGCTGGCTGATCTCATCCAGATAGATCTCCATACTCCGCAGAGGCACTTCCTCCTCTTCGCCCTGCTTCGCCTTTTGATCGGATTTCCGGCTGTCTCCCTTCCCTGTCTCACCGCTTCCGCCATCTGTCTCACCGTCATCCTCTTCGTCAACGCTGGCGGGAACCTTTTCCGCCAGTTCCTCCTCCGGCTGTGCAAACCGGTTGGGACCTTTCTTCTCAAATCCGCTGACTTTCACTTTCTGGCTGTCCAGATACTCGTAGACCATCGCCATCTGTTCTTTCGTCAGATGCATATTTTCAAAAAAATCATCAATTTCTTTTACCGTCAGCCGGTTATCTCTGGCATCCGCCAGTTTCATAATCTCTCCCAGCATTTCCCTGAATATAATCTTCTGTTCCATGAATCTGAATCTCTCCTGTCTCTAGAGCGTGTTTGAAAAAACATTTCCGCACTCTGTCATCAAAGTGTTCTAACACTCTAATCCAATATATATTATTCAACAATGCCCCGACATTCTTGCTGCGAGGCGCACGTTATTTCACATCTGATATAGCCTCTGTTTCTGCCGCACTGTTCAGCAGCTCCAGCGCCGCATCAAGCTGTGTATCCTCCGCCTGATCTTCTCCGGCCTCCACCGTCACATCCGGAAGAATACCCTCGTCATCGATATCTCTTCCCATCGGAGTATAATATTTCTCGGTGGTAATCTTCAGCGCCGAACCATCATCCAGCAAAAATGTTCTCTGGACTACACCTTTTCCGTATGTCTGAGTCCCTACCACAGTGCCGATTCCGTAATCCTGAACCGCACCTGCGAAAATTTCGGAAGCGCTCGCACTGTTCCCGTTGACCAGCACCGCCAGCGGCTTTGTCCATTCCTGCGTCCCGTCGCACCGGTACTCCTCAATCTCGCCGTCTTTATCCGATGTATAGACAATCAGCCCTTCCGGCAGAAGGCCTCGCAGGATCTCACACACAGAGTCAAGGTTTCCGCCCGGATTATCCCGCACATCTACAATCAGCTTTTCCATATTCTGCGCTTCCAGCTCCTGGCAGGCCTCCTGGAACTGTTCCACCGTCACAGTATCGAACTCCAGGATCCGGATATATCCGGTCTGTCCCTCCATCATCTGGCTGGTCACTGTGGGGATCTCCACTGTGGCAGCTTTAAGAGAAAATGTCTGCTCCTGCCCGTCTCTTCGCACAGTCACTGTCAGTTCCCCGCTCTGCTCCTTAATCAAGGCAACCACACTGGCAAGATCCAAATCCTCGATCTTTGTATCATTCACCTGCAGCAACTCATCCCCGGTCTCAAGGCCTGCTTCGTCAGCCGGACTTCCCTCGTAGATCCCTGCAATGCGCATGGCGCCGCTTTCTTCATCCTGCAGAAGGCTGATCCCGATCCCATAATAGACTCCCTTGCTGAAATCCACAATGCTGTCCAGCTCTTCTTCCGTATAATAATTGGCATACCGGTCGTCCAGACCGATTATCATTCCCTTCAGCAGGCAGGCTTCCAGTCTGTCCTCATCCACATCATAATAAAAATTATCCTGTATCTTATCGGCAATCTGCGTCATTTTATGGCGAAGGCTTCCGCTCTTTAATACTGATGCTCCTTCTCCCTTGCCTTTTGCCTTGCCTACTGTTCCATGGAGTACCAGATATACCGCCAGCACACAGATAGCGGAAATAAGAATGCCAAACAGCATCCCCTTCAGAAATTCGAACCTGTTCTCCGGTCGCTCCGGTGGCTCTTCCGATACAGACAGCTGATCTTTCTCACCGTCTGTCTTCTCTGTTTTCTTCTTTTCTGATGCGGAATTCTTTTTTTCTGTATTTGCAGTACCTGAAGCTTCTCCTGTTACTTTGGATATCTCCGCCATTTCCATTTCGGTACGGCCCGGTATCTTCCTGGTTTCTTGTTTGTTTAAATTTCCTGTATCTTTTGATGTTCTTGGATCTCTGATATCTTCTGCCGTTTCATCTGTCTGCCCTGTCTGTGTTCTGTCTGTCTCTGCCATTTCTGTCTCTCCAGCCAAATATCTCATTTCTAGTAACTAAAAATTAAACAAAAGTGTGCCTTGTACACTCTGCGGGCTGCAACTTTGACAGCACAACTTTTGTTCCGCGCGCGAACAGGCTGCATATGCAGCACTCTGCCATAAACAAAACATTGACCGCAGAAGGCCACGTGGCCTGTGAAAACGGTCAATGTATCTTTCTTTATCCTGTGTTAATAATCCTGATTCTCCATATACTTCATATACTTCACTACCATCAGTGCAATTTTAAATGTGATGGCATCTTCAAATACCCGCAGATCCAGCCCTGTGGATTTCTGAAGTTTGTCCAGCCGGTACACTAGCGTATTTCTGTGAATATAAAGCTGCCTGGATGTCTCAGACACATTCAGACTGTTTTCGAAAAATTTATTGATGGTCGTCAGTGTCTCCTCATCAAAATCATCAGGCGATTTTGCCTCAAAAATTTCCTTGATGAACATTTTGCACAGCGGGATCGGCAGCTGATAAATCAGACGCCCGATACCAAGGGAGCTGTACGCAATCACCTGTCGTTCAGCAAAGAAAATCTTGCCCACATTCAGCGCCATGCGCGCTTCCTTGTAGGAACGGGACACCTCTTTGATCTCGCCTACCACAGTACCGTAAGCGATCAGTGCATCTCTCTTTTTGTCCTCCGGAAGGGCATCCAGGATCATATTGGCGGTCGCTTCCATCTCTCCGTAACCGTCTCTCTCGGAAAGCTCTTTTACCACAATGATACTCTTTTCATCCACAGCTGTAATAAAATCACCGTTCTTGCTGCCAAACAGCCCTCTCACCATCTCAAGGGAACTGTTCTCTCTCTCATGACTGATCTCCAGAATATACACAACTCTTCTGGCTTCCGTGTCAAT
>CAKRNX010000053.1 GCA_934371475.1 uncultured Lachnospiraceae bacterium | reverse complement strand
GGGCTGCAGGAATTGGGGAAGATGTTCCATGACCGGGCAATGTGCAAGTATTATCGCTGCCTGGTGAAGGGAGAGGTCCGTCAGTCCTGCTATCTGGAAGGCTATCTGAAAAAAGATGAGATCCGCAACCAGGTCAGCATATCGAAGGAAAAGACACCTGATTCCCAGCTGATCCGGACAGAATATGTGCCGGTAAAAACCGGAAACGGACTGACACTGCTGGAGGTGCATCTGATTACCGGGCGCAGTCATCAGATCCGCGCTCATCTGGCGTCCATCGGTCATCCTATTGCGGGAGACACCAAGTACGGCGATTCCCATCTTAATCAGCGCCTTCGCGACAGGTACGGACTGAGATATCAGCTGCTGCATTCTTACCGGATGGAGCTGCCTTCCATGGATGGAGCGCTGGACAATTTGTCAGGAAAGACATTTACCGCGCCTCTGCCGGATTATTTTCAGAGGATCCTGAAAGGCGAGATGGGCGAAGACAGAAAAGAAAAAGGCAGGAAATAGAGGGATGGCAACATGGAATTCCAGGGGACTGAGAGGTTCTACGCTGGAGGAGCTGATTAACAGAACAAATGAAATATACAGAGAGAGCGGTCTGGCACTGATACAGAAAGTGCCCACACCGATCACGCCCATCAAGATAGATAAAGAAAAACGCCATATTACGCTGGCGTATTTTGACCAGAAAAGTACGGTGGATTATATCGGAGCTGTGCAGGGGATCCCGGTGTGTTTTGATGCCAAGGAGTGTAATACGGACACGTTCAGCCTTCAGAATATCCATGAACATCAGGTACGTTTTATGGAAGAGTTCGAGGCTCAGGGCGGTATTTCTTTTCTGATAATTTTTTATACACATCGCAATGAGATCTATTATATGCCGTTTGACCATATGAAAAAATTCTGGGACAGAGCCGCGGCGGGCGGACGCAAAAGCTTCCGCTTTGAGGAAGTGGATCAGAGCTTCTGCATCCATCAGAATCGCGGAGCGCTGGTTCCTTATCTGGAGACGTTGCAGAAGGATCTGGATCGAAGAGAGGATTAACAGAAAGACGATTGACAGGCAGAAGAAAGTTTCGTATAATAGGCACAGCAATTTAATACTCTACTACAGTAAAGCAAAGGCATGATTTGCTGTTTTGCCTGCTGCAGGAAAGGAAGGCTATGATACAGAAAATTTTGCATACACCGGAAGGTGTGCGGGATATTTATAATGAAGAATGTGAAAAAAAGCTGACGCTCGAAAATATGATGCGCAAAGTGTTCAATTCCTACGGTTACAGGAATATTGAGACACCTACGTTTGAATTTTTTGATGTGTTCAGCAGAGAGGTAGGTACAATTCCCTCCAGGGAGCTGTATAAGTTTTTTGACAGAGAGGGCAATACGCTTGTGCTGCGGCCGGACTTTACGCCTTCTATTGCCAGAGCGGCATCCAAATACTTTATGGATGAGAAACAGCCGATCCGGCTGTGTTATCAGGGAAATACATTTATTAATAATTCCAGCTACCAGGGGCGGCTCAAAGAGAGCACTCAGCTGGGAGCGGAGCTGATCGGTGACGCTTCTGCGGAGGCAGATGCGGAGATAATTGCCATGGCGGTGGATGCGTTGCTGAAAACCGGGCTGAGAGATTTTCAGATCAGCGTAGGGCATGTGCAGTTTTTTGCAGGGCTGGTCAAAGAGGCCGGGCTGGATGAGCATACAGAGGAAGAGTTAAAGCAGCTGATCCAGAACAAAAATACCTTTGGTGTAGAAAAACTGCTCTCAGAAGAGCTAATTGATCCGGCACTGAAAGAGATCTTTGCGCAGCTTCCTTCTCTGTTTGGAGGAGAGGAGATTCTGGAAAAAGCGCTGGAGATGACAAAAGGACGAGAAGCGTCCGCGGCGCTGCTTCGCCTTGGCGAAGTGCTGGAACTTTTGAAAGTGTATGGAATGGAACGCTACATTTCTTTTGATCTTGGTATGCTGGGCAATTATATGTACTATACCGGTGTGATTTTCCGGGGATACACATATGGCGTAGGAGATGCGGTGATCAAAGGCGGGCGTTATGACAGCCTGCTGAAGCATTTTGGAAAAGATGCGCCGTCGATCGGATTTGCAGTTGCAGTCAATCAGCTGATGAACGCTCTGGCGCGTCAGAAAGTGGAGGTGCTGGCAGAGCAGGGCAGGTATCTGATCCTGTACCGGCAGGAAGCACGCAGGGAAGCGATCCTTAAAGCGATGGATTACCGCAGGCAGGGACGCTATGCGGAGTTGCGGATGATCCCGGAGCAGGAGATGAACGTTTCAGATCAGAAGTATATATCATCCGGAAATTATATCGGAATTATCAGGATAGGGGATATCTAGTTATGCGATATTTGACATTTGCCCTGGGAAAGGGGCGTCTGGCAAAACAGACGCTGGAATTATTTGAAGAAATCGGGATCACCTGCGAGGAGATGAAAGATCCGTCCTCCAGAAAACTGATCTTTGTCAATGAGGATCTGAAGCTGAAATTCTTTCTGGCCAAAGGTCCGGATGTGCCGACCTATGTAGAATATGGAGCTGCCGACATCGGTGTTGTGGGTAGGGATACCATTATGGAAGAACAGAGGAAACTTTTTGAGGTGCTGGATCTTGGCTTCGGCAAATGCCGGATGTGCGTGTGTGGTCCGGAGTCGGCCAGGGAGCTTCTGAAACACCAGGAGCAGATCCGTGTGGCGACAAAGTATCCCAATATTGCCAAAGATTATTTTTATAATAGAAAAAATCAGACTGTAGAAATTATAAAGCTGAACGGATCCATCGAACTGGCACCTATTGTAGGACTATCCGAGGTGATCGTAGATATTGTGGAAACCGGTTCCACGCTCAGAGAGAACGGGCTGGTGGTATTGGAGGAGGTCTGCCCTCTGTCTGCGAGAGTGGTAGTCAACCAGGTCAGCATGAAAATGGAAAATGAACGGATCACAAAACTGCTGGAAGATCTGAACCGGGTCATTCAGGCGAGAGAAAAAGAGAAGAATAAGGCAGAATAAAGATAGAGGTGACAGAAATGCGGATTGTAACATTAACAGAAGAGACGAGAAAAGATATTCTGGAGAATCTGCTAAAAAGAAGTCCCAACAGCTACGGAGAATATGAGGGACGGGTGGCAGAGATCGTGGCAGCAGTAAAAGAGGGGGGAGACAAGGCTCTTTTTGATTATACGTCCCGCTTTGACGGAGTGCAGTTGAGTCGTGAGACGATTCGGGTGACAGAGGCGGAGATTGAGGAAGCATATGAGAAGGTGGATCCGGTGCTGCTGGAAGTAATCCGCAAGGCGCTGGTCAACATCCGTTCTTACCACGAGAAACAGCGCCGCTACAGCTGGTTTGACAGTCAGCCGGAGGGAACAATTCTGGGACAGAAGATTACGGCTCTGGAAAGAGTCGGCGTCTATGTGCCGGGCGGCAAAGCAGTCTATCCGTCCTCTGTACTGATGAATATTGTACCGGCCAAGGTAGCCGGGGTAGATCAGATTATTATGACGACCCCTCCCGGAAAAGACGGGAAAGTAAATCCGTCCACGCTGGTGGCAGCCAGAGAGGCAGGAGTAGATCAGGTTTACAAAGTGGGCGGTGCGCAGGCGATTGCCGCGCTGGCGTTTGGTACAGAGAGTATTCCGCGGGTAGACAAGATTGTGGGTCCCGGAAATATCTATGTGGCTCTGGCCAAAAAGGCAGTGTATGGCCATGTGAGCATTGATTCGATTGCAGGCCCCAGCGAGATTATGGTGCTGGCAGATGAGACAGCCAATCCCCGCTTTGTGGCGGCTGATCTGCTCTCCCAGGCGGAACATGATGAGATGGCTTCCGCGATCCTGGTGACGACATCTATGGAGCTGGCGCAGCAGGTGTCGGATCAGGTGGAAATATTCGTGGAGGGGCTTTCCAGAAAAGAGATTATCCGCAAATCTCTGGATCACTACGGATATATTCTTGTGGCAGATACAATGGCGGATGCGATCGATACGGTCAATGCGATTGCGTCTGAGCATCTGGAGCTGGTGACGAAAAATCCGTTTGAAGTGATGACAAAGATCAGAAATGCCGGTGCGATTTTTATCGGTGAGTACAGCAGCGAGCCGCTGGGTGATTATTTCGCCGGCCCGAACCATGTGCTGCCTACTAACGGCACAGCAAAGTTTTTCTCCCCGCTGTCGGTAGATGATTTTATTAAAAAATCCAGTGTGGTATACTATTCCAGGGAGGCGCTGGAAAGCATCCATGAGGATATTATCAAATTTGCAAAGGCAGAGCAGCTGACTGCCCACGCCAATTCCATTGCCGTTCGTTTTGGCAGGGAAGTACATTAGATAGAAGGTGACTCACACCAAGAATGCCGGGGCATTCTTGAATAGATATAAGAGGAGGCAGGAGAGATGGAGCGCACCGCACAGACAGAACGGAATACGAAGGAGACACAGATTTCACTGTGGATTAATCTGGACGGTACCGGGAAGGCGCAAATTGATACGGGAATTAGTTTTTTTGACCATATGCTCGATGGATTTGCCAGACATGGATTGTTTGATCTTAAGGTAAAAGTAAACGGAGATCTGGAGGTAGATGATCACCATACGATCGAGGATACCGGGATTGTGCTTGGTACAGCGATCCGTGAGGCTCTGGGAGACAAAAAGGGGATCTGTCGGTACGGTGACCGTATCCTGCCCATGGACGAGGTGCTGGTGCTGTGTGCGCTGGATCTGGGCGGCAGACCCAGTTTTGCATTTGATGCACCGTTTCCGCCGGGAATGATGGGCGGAATGAATACGGAGATGGTGAGGGAGTTTTTTTATGCGGTCTCCTACAGCGCGGCCATGAATCTCCATCTGAAGATCCTGACACCCGGAAACAGCCATCACATGGCAGAAGCACTGTTCAAGGCGTTTGCCAAAGCACTGGATCAGGCGGTGACATTTGATCCGAGAATCCGGGATGTACTTTCCACCAAAGGGACTCTCTGAATATATCAGATGTGAGATGACTTCCACCTTCGCAGGTGGCGAGGAACAAATGATGAAGTTTCCTCGGAGTATTCTTAAAATACATAACAAAATAAGACAGGTGAATGATTATGCAGAAAAAACTGGTTTCAACCATTTATTTAAAAAACGGACAGGCAGTGTGCGGGCTGAAAGACCTTCAGCCGTTCCGGGACGGAGACGCATTGAAACTGGCAGAACATTACAGCAACAAGGGAGCGGATGCCCTGCTGATTTTTGATCTCTCCTCAGATGATGCGGATCATGAGCGGTCACTGGGACTGATCAAGCAGATGTCCAGACTGGTTGATATTCCCATGTACGGATTTGGCAATATTAACCGGGTAGAGGATGTGAAAAAGCTGATCTATGCCGGATGCCGCAAGGCAGTGCTGAACTATAACAAGCCCTCCAATATGGAAATGCTGGAGGAAGTTTCCAAGCGGTTTGGCAAAGATAAGGTGGGAGTATGCATCGATGTCAGAAGCGACGAGGTGATGACCGACGAGATCAGACAGAAGCTGAATGAATACACAGAAGAGAATGTTGTCATGACTGACGTGTTCATGTGTCTGAAAAACAAGGCAGATCTGGCGCTTCTGGGAGATATTCCGGTGCTGTTGGTGGTATTTGGCAGTGAGACACTGTCAATGGAGGACAAGATGGATCTTCTTGGCAGCGGGCATGTCACCGGACTGGCAGAGAATGTACTGAGAGATCCGGAGACAGATATTATGGAAATGAAGGCTTCCTTTAAAAGCGGTGGCCTAGATGTCAATACATATGAGAGCAGCCTGGAATGGAAAGATTTTAAGTTAAACAGTGACGGACTGGTGCCTGTGGTGGTGCAGGATTACAAGACGGAAGAAGTGCTGATGGTGGCATATATGAACCAGGAAGCGTTTGAGACGACAGTACGCAGCGGACGTATGACCTACTGGAGTCGCAGCAGACAGGAACTCTGGGTAAAAGGGCTGACTTCCGGTCATTTCCAGTATGTGAAAGAGCTGAAGATTGACTGTGACAATGACACGATTCTGGCGAAAGTGGCTCAGGTGGGGGCGGCCTGCCATACGGGAAACAGGAGCTGCTTCTATCGCACCATGATGAAAAAGGATTATACGGAGCGTAATCCTATGAAGATTTTTCAGGAGGTGTACGGTGTCATCGAGGACAGAAAAGCCCACCCGAAGGAAGGATCCTACACGAATTACCTGTTTGATAAGGGTATTGACAAAATTCTGAAAAAAGTAGGAGAAGAGGCGTCAGAGATCATTATTGCTGCCAAAAATCCCAACCCGGAAGAGGTAAAGTATGAAATTTCCGATTTCCTATACCATGTGATGGTATTGATGGCGGAAAAAGGAGTTACCTGGGAGGATATTGCAAAAGAGCTGGCGGATCGATAGGATAAGAGATTGCCTGTGGGATAGAGAGAAGATAGAAGGGATATTAGGTATACAGGAGTTATGGGCAAAAAAATACAGGGGGATTTGACAGAAGGTCCTATTTTAAAAGTAGTGGCGGGGCTGGCTATGCCGATCATGGCCTCGTCGCTGCTTTCTACTGCCTACAATATTACGGATATGGCCTGGATTGGCACGCTGGGGGCGGATGCCGTGGCCGGCGTGGGAGTAGGCGGCATGTACAGCTGGCTGTCGCAGGGACTCTCCGTGCTGACGCGCATGGGCGGACAGGTTCATGTGGCGCAGAGCATAGGCAGAAATGATACGGAAAAAGCCAGAAAATACGCGCAGGCGGCTCTGCAGATGGTGTTTGTATTCGGACTTCTGTTCGGTCTGGTGTGCGTACTGTTTACCGGTCCGCTGGTGGGCGTGTTTGGCATCAGCGATCCGGTAACTGTAGGCTACGCTAAGATTTATATGAAAATTACGTGCGGAATGATTGTATTTTCCTACATCAATTATACGATGACGGGATTGTTTACAGCCCAAGGAGATTCAAAAACGCCGCTGAAATCAAATGGGATCGGTCTCATTGTCAATATGGTCATGGATCCGGTATTGATCATGGGGATCGGTCCATTCCCGCGCCTGGAGGTCGTAGGTGCGGCAGTCGCAACTGTCACAGCGCAGGTTGTGGCGATGTTTGTACTCATCATTGAGATTTTCCGTTCCCGCAGGCGGCAGGTCAATGAGAAAAAAGAAGAGAGACAGGAAAATATACTTGCCAGGGTTCGGCTGACGGAGAAAACGGACAGGAACTGTTATACAGATGTGCTGCGCATGGGATTTCCGACGGCCGTGCAGTCATCACTGTACTGTATGATCTCCATGGTGTTGACTAGGCTGGTGGCAGGCTTTGGATCCGGTGCTGTGGCGACTCAAAGAGTAGGCGGACAGATTGAGTCTATCTGTTGGAATGCGGCGGAAGGTTTCGGAAGTGCAATGAATGCCTTTGTGGGACAGAATTTTGGAGCAGGGAAGCGGGATCGGATGAAGAAAGGCTACCGGATTTCCCTGTTTATGGTGATTGGGCTGGGGCTGATTGTCACGTTCCTGTTTGTGCTGTTCCCGGAGCCGGTATCGAGGCTGTTTTTTCACGAAGAAGAAGTGATCCCGGTGATGATGGGGTATCTGGTGATTGTAGGGCTGAGTGAACCGTTTATGGCAGTGGAGCTGATGTCCGAAGGAGCAATCGCAGGACTTGGCAAGACAAAGATCTGCAGTGTCATCAGTGTGACGCTGACGGGGCTTCGGATCCCGCTGGCACTGGCGCTGGGGCATACATCGCTTGGCCTGGACGGTATCTGGTGGGCGCTTACGCTGACAAGTATGCTCAAAGGCGTGGTGTTTTATTTTACATTTCACAGACAGTGTATATCAGGTGTGAGATAGATGTGAGATGGCTTCCATCTCTGCAGACGGCAAGAAACAAATCAGTATCAGTGGTGCGCGAGTTTGAGTGTGTCTGCTTGACTTTGTGCAGAGTATCTGCATAAAAAATTTAGAAAATCAAAAAAATTTTTTACAAAAAGAAATAAGAACAATCTTTTCTTGTGGCTGTATATTTGCTGTGTTATAATCGGCGCATCAAATATGCAGCTGTTTTTGTTTAACCGAATCAGGGAAGTGCCCTGCGGAGTTGTGAAAAGAAATAAGAAATGGCAGGGACTTGCGTGTATCAGGCAGCGGTGCGTCACCTGTGCCGGAAAATGCAGTTTTGGGAATTAGTCAGATATTTGGTTACAGGCAGATCGTACGGGCGGGAAACAGGAGGAAAAAATGGAAAATTATGTAATTACAGTGGCACGCGGTTTTGGAAGCGGCGGAAAAACAATCGCCTCCCGTGTGGCAAAACGGCTGGGTATTTCCTGTTATGAGAACAGGATCCTGACACTGGCTTCCAGGTACAGCGGTATCGAAGAACAGGAGTTTTGGAAGGCAGATGAAAAACTGAGTGAAAATGTGGTGATCCGTGAGCTGAGAAAGTTCCCGGCGGCCAGGAAATACATTCCGGTAGACAGAGAATTTGTTTCAAATGAAAATCTGTTCCGCTATCAGAGTGAGATTATCCGGCAGCTGGCAGAGGAAGAATCCTGTGTGATTGTAGGAAAATGCGCTGACTATGTGCTGCGGGATTATCCAAGAAAAGTGAGTGTTTACATTGAGGCGCCCAGAGAGGCATGTATCAAAAGAACGATGGAGCATATGGATGTAGATGCACAGGAGGCGGAACGGCTGCTGATCCGGACAGACCAGTATCGTACCGATTACTATCGGTATTATACAGGTGGAAAAGACTGGAGAGCGCCGATTCATTACGATATGATTCTGAACAGTGAGTTTGTGGGAATAGAAGGATGCGTAGATCTGATTGAGTATTATGTAAAAAAGAAGCTGGGAATATAGGACATTTATGACAGCGTTTCGGCTGGCATTAAAAATTTATACGGATTGTCATGAGAAACGTCAAAATGAGAAAGAAAATGACAGCAAAATCTTTTTATTCTTTACTGTAAGTCAGATAATAATTTATAAAAAAAGATAATACCTGAAAAACCATTTCAAAGTCATATTTTTTATTGACACAAAAAAAGTACTGTGATATAAACTTGCTAAACAGGCAGACAGCATATTTGAAACGGAATATGTAATGAAACAGGAGAACAAAGGTGTTCAGAAAACATTTTTGTTCTCCTGTTTGATTCCCGCGGGCAAGAGGCCAGGCAGCCATGTTTATATGGAGATTTGGCAGCTGCAGCGGAGGCTTGATTTGTACAAAAGGAGGAGAATTATGAAAAAAAGAAAAGTCTGTGCATTAACAATGGCGGCAGTGATTGCTGGAACAACAGTATTTGGAGGACTTCCGGCAATGGCAGAAGAGACAGGTAAGGTACTGCGTATTACACAGTCGTCCGGAGGAGTGATTGACCCGGGCACATCTGTGGACTGTGCTTCCTGTATTGCATGCGTCAATATGTATGATTCTCTTGTATATCCGGATATGGAAAACAACCCAACCGCAGGTCTGGCTGAGAGCTGGGAGACATCGGAAGATGGACTGACCTGGACTTTTAAGCTCAGAGAAGGTGTCAAATTCCATGACGGTTCCGATCTGAAAGCATCCGATGTAGTATTTTCCATGAACCGTCTGCTGACAATGGGAGAAGGCTTTGCCTATTTGTTTGCACCGTATGTGGAAGACACGGAAGCGCCGGATGATACAACGGTTGTATTTCATTTAAAAGAAGCGTTTGCTCCGTTCTTGTCCATTCTTCCAAGATTGTATGTGCTGAATGAAGATCTGGTGATGGCAAACCTGTCAGATGGTTCGTATGGGGAATACGGAGATTACGGAAAAGCGTTTCTGGCAGAACATGATGCAGGAAGCGGAGCATATTATCTGACTGAGATGAGAACGCAGGACCGTATCTGTATGGCACAGTTTGCAGATTATTATCAGGAATGGGAAGAAAATGCGCCGGAAGCAGTGGAAGTAATTATGAATACGGAGACCGCAACGGTAAGAACGATGATGAGTACCGGTGAAGTACAGATTTCAGATCAGTGGCAGACAAATGAAGCATATGATGCGCTGGATGCGCTGGACGGAGTCAGCGTGGGAAGTTTTGCGAGCGGACAGATGCTTTATCTGATGCTGAATACGAAAAAGCAGCCGACAGATGATGTACATGTGAGAAGGGCGCTGGCATATTTGATTGATTATGGACAGGTGTGTGATGTACTCTTCCCGGGATATCAGACAGTAAGTTCCGTTGTGCCGAATGAAGTATTTGGGCAGAGTTCCGATGGTTATGAATATGAGTACAGTCTGGAAAAGGCACAGGAAGAGCTGCAGCAGTCAGAATATGATGATGCACTGGTATCCGGTGAGCTTCCGATTGAGATTGAGTGGATTGCAGATGTGCCTGATGAGGAAAAGTTGGCACTGCTGCTGCAGGCAACGGCATCCGCACTTGGCGTAACAATTAATGTGACGAAGGTTCCGTGGGCAACCCACGTAGATAACTGTGGAAGCGTTGAGACAACGCCGAATGCTTCTACGTGTTTTGTATCCGGCGATTATCCGGAAGCCGGTTCCATGCTCTACCAGAGATTTGATTCTGATATGGCGGGTACCTGGCAGCAGACAGAATGGCTGCAGAGCGAGGAAGTTGATCAGGCGATTGTCGCGGCACTGACGACATTAGATGATGGCGAGAGAGCTGCTGCATATGCGAAAATTCAGAAACAGGCGGCGGAAGAATGCTGGGGCATTGCAGTGGCAGAGCAGGTGGAAAAGCATGCGTATTATGATAACATTGAAATCCCGGCCGTAACGCGGGCAGCGGCGGGAGAGAGTGTATCCCTGTCCCTGGGATACAATTATCTGTTCCGTGATTACAGAATTAATTAAAGCAGCAGGAATGCCAAGGTATTTTTGAACAGGCTGTACAACAGATCGAATATGTACAGATGGTGCATGTGTTCGATCTGAACTGCGGGGAGGAACTCCCTCCCCACAGATGAATAAAAAAGGGAAAAGGTGAGATAGCGCATGAATCTAAAAAAATATGTGTTACATAGGCTGCTGCTGTCCATTATTGTCATATTCGGACTGTCGGTTGTGATTTTTACAATCGCCAGAATTGTTCCGGGAGACCCGGCAAGAATGGCTCTGGGGGCGACAGCAACACCAGAAGCACTTGAAAATTTCAGAGAAACGAATCATTTAAATGAATCATTGCCTGTGCAGTATGTTTACTGGATTTCCGGTGTGCTTCACGGAGATTTCGGTATTTCTACTACGACAGACAGAGCTGTGGCAAAGGATATTCTTCAGTTTCTTCCCGCTACCGTAGAGGTAGTGATCTTCTCTACTCTTATTCTGATCCTGGGATCCATATTCATAGGAAAAGTGGCGGCAAAACATAAAAATACGGCGATTGACGGGATACTGAGAGTTTTTTCCTATGCGGGAGTAGCACTTCCGGGATTTGTAGTGGCAATTCTGCTGCTGCTGCTGTTTGGATATGTGTGGAAAATTATTCCCGTGCTTGGAAGGTTAAGTTCCGGCTTGACACCGCCCCACACGGTGACAGGACTGTATGTGCTGGATGCGCTGCTGGAAGGGAGACCGCTGGTAGCCTGGGATGCGTTTCTGCATCTGATTATTCCGGCTGTTGCATTGGCTCTGGGCGGTATGTTCCAGGATGCAAGACTGGTGCGCAATGCTATGGTGGAAAATTCGTCCAAGGATTATCTGATCGCTATGAAGGGATACGGAGTGCCGGAAAAGCTGATTAATAATAAATATCTGCTCAAGCCTTCTCTGATCCCGGCAGTTTCCTGTATGGGTATGGATATTGCTTCATTGATGGGAAATGCGTTTCTGATTGAGAGTATTTTCAGCTGGCCCGGTATTTCCAAATATGGACTGAATGCCATGCTGTCTAAAGATCTGAATGCAATTTCAGGAGTTATTATGGTATTTGGATTTGTCTTTGTGACGGTAAATATTATTGTGGATATCGTGGTGGCGTATCTTGACCCCAGGATTCGTTTAGGGGGTGGAAAATAATGGCTGTAAATAAAGAAAAAGAATTAAAGAAGGCACTGGCGATAGAGGCAAAACGTCCGGAAGTGAGGCCGGAGCAGGATGAAAACGGGAGCAGGACAGAACGGCTGAAAAAAGCCTGGTATAAATTTTCCAGAAATAAACTCTCAGTCGTGGGACTCGTGATTGTTGTTCTGGTTGTTCTGGCGGCAATCTTCGCACCATATGTGGCGCCTTATCCGGCGCATGCCAAGGCATATACGGATTTTTCAAATGTCTGTAAAGCGCCGGGCGCGCAGTTCCTTCTCGGATCTGACAATATGGGACGTGATATTTTAACACGTATTATCTTTTCATTTCGCGGTGCGCTGTTTATGTCTGTTCTGGTGCTTGCGATTTCGGTTCCTGTAGGATCTGTGCTGGGAATGCTGGCAGGATATATGCAGGGAACGATGGTGGATACCATTATCATGAGAATTACAGACATTTTCCTTTCCGTGCCGGCCATGCTGCTGGCGCTGGCAGTAGCTTCTGTTCTGAAGCCGAATCTGACCAACTCCATGATTGCAGTGACGATCATGTGGTGGCCCTGGTACTGCCGTCTGGTATATGGATCAGCTACATCCTGCAGGCAGGAGAATTTTGTGATCGGTGCAGATCTGATGGGGGCAAGCAAACTGCATATTATTTTTAAAGAAATTCTGCCGAACTGTCTCTCCTCCATTTTTACAAAAATGGCGCTGGATGTAGGCTGGGTGATCCTGATCGGGGCAACCCTGAGTTTTGTAGGGTTAGGTGAGCAGCCTCCCACACCATCGCTCGGACAGATGGTATCAGACGGGTCCCGTTATATGCCGGATGCATGGTGGATGACTGTTTTTCCATCCCTGGCGATCGTTATTATTATCCTTGGATTTAACTTTATGGGAGACGGCATCGGAGACATGCTCTCGAAGGGAGATGGGAAAAATGGCTGAGGAAAAAACCATACTGGAAATAGAAGGATTGAAGCTCTGGTACAAAGTATATAAAGGATACACAAAAGTGCTTGACGGCATTGATCTGAGCGTGAAAAAAGGCGAAAAAGTCGGAATTGTGGGAGAAGCTGGCTGTGGAAAGACGACGACCGTAAAATCAATCCTCGGAGTAATTCCACAGGAACAGTACCTTATCCCAGAGGGAAAGATTTTATATAAAGGGAAAAATATCCTGGAGATGAACGATAAGGAAATGAATCAGATCCGGAGCGGCGAGATCTCCATGATTTATCAGGAACCCGGAAATGCACTGAATCCCGTGTTTACGATCGGACAGCAGATGATGGATGTGGCG
>CAKRNX010000052.1 GCA_934371475.1 uncultured Lachnospiraceae bacterium | reverse complement strand
TCTTCTCCACGGCATATCTTTTTACTGAGCCAACTGTCCGGTCTGCGGATCAATCACATTCCAGTAAGCATCTACTACATTTCCGTCATCATTCACGTAGCAGCCGTCAATCACATTTCCATCTCCGTCCACTACCTGACCATTGATTACACGTGCATCATAGCGCAGTGTTCCGGAAGAATCAAAGACCATAAATCCGTCAATTCCCGTTACCTCTCCGGTTACATTCGTCGTACCATCCTCCTGACTGCCGTCACTCTGCGTACCCGAACCGTCTTCTCCACTCTGCACATCGGAAGGATCTGTATTATCACTGCTGCTGCCTGCACTGCTCTGATCCCCTTGTGCGTCAGCTTCCTGCGTATCGCTCTCTGTGCTGTCCGTTTCTGTCTCCGGCGTCTGAGCATTCTCCGAAGGCTTAAAGGTAATCGGCTCATTTTTTCCGGTAAATTCTTCCAGATTCAGCGTTCCTGTCTGAGATGCTACCTGCGGATAGATCGCCGCCAGATTCGCCACTTTTGCTTCCATATAATCATTTTTTCCCAGCTTTACCTCTACAGTTCCCACTGTCAGTGTAATATTCTGGTCTTCGTCAAATGAAATATTATCTGGGATCAGTTCCGCCCCAATCAGCAGCAGCGCGATATTTTTTATTGCGCTCCGCAGTGTCGCATTATCGGCGTCACTGCCATTTCCCAGCAGCAGCTTCTGATAAAGTATGGGTTCCTCCATCGTAATGCCGCTGAACATGGGAACTGAGTCATATTTTTTATCAGAAATTTCGAGCACGGTACCGGACTCATCAAAGTAGACATTATTTCCTGCGTACTGCACGCCGCCGATAATCTTTTTTTCTTTCACAATGATCCTCACCCTGCCCGGAGATATCAGCTTCACCTGTACGCTGTCAAGATAAGGCGTTCTGGAAGATGCCCCTGCATTCCGGTATTTCCATGCAAAATACAGCGTATTCTGCGTCCAGAAATCGTGAATCAGATCTGCCTGTATTGTCTCTGCCGTATAACGTTCATTTCCTGATACTTCCACTGTGTGAATACGGAAAACGCCCAGCAGAACTGCCGCTGCAATAACCAGCGCAAGAACAGCTATCAGCGTCACACGTATCCGCGTGATGCGGTGTTTTCTTCTTTTTATTCCCATATGCCTTATCTCCTGTTATTCAAGCCTGCCGCGAGCTCCCTGTCGGTCATCCCGCTTTCCGTCTGTCATTTTATCTTGAACAAAAGTGTGCTTCGCATCCCCCGTGGGCTACAACTTTGGCAGCACAACTTTTGTTCCGCGCGCGAGCAGGCTGCGCTAGCAGCCTGTTTCTTCTCTGCGAGCTGCGCATCTCGCCGGAGGCTTTTTGTTTCACAGGACGCAATTTCCTGTGAAAAAACAAAAGTGTGCTTCTCACCCCCCGTGGGCTGCAACTTTGGCAGCACAGCTTTTGTTCCGCACGCGAGCAGGCTGCGCTAGCAGCCTGTTTCTTCTCTGCGAGCTGCGCAGTCTGCACGATACGATTATTCAATTATCTGGATTTCTGCACCCAGCTTTCTGAAATCATTGCAGATGTTTTCGTATCCTCTCTCTGCATAACAGCATCCCCGAATCCTGGTCCGACCTGATGCATTCAGACCGGCAAGAAACAGTGCAGCCGCTCCCCTCAGTTCTTCCGCACAGACCTCCGCGCCGTGCAGCTGTCCTGTCCCTTCAATCAAAATATCTTTTCCGTCTGAAATAATCTTTGCACCCATTTTCTGCAGCTGGCTAACCGTTTTGAAGCGGGATTCGAAAATATTCTCCCTGACCCGACAGCATCCTTCACTCACAGAAAGAAGCGTTACCATCGGCGACTGAAGATCTGTAGGGAATCCGGGATAGGGTGCTGTCTCCAGAAAATCAATCCCCTTCCGCTCTCCCCGACAGTCTGCCATCAGCCTGTCTTTTGTCCACTGCAGGCTTATTCCCGTGGCCGCCAGTGTCTCCGTCACAGCCTGCATATGTTCTGCCGGAAAGCGTTCCAGCTCTATCCGGCCTCCGGTCACTGCAGCACCTATCAGATACGTACCCGCTACAATCCGATCCGGCATCAGATGATGCAGCGAATCATGCAGGCGCTTTACGCCTTCCACTTCGATCGTTCCCGCCCGTTTCTGTCTGATCCGCGCACCTTTTTCTGTCAGGAACAGGCACAGCTGCTCAATCTCCGGTTCTCTGGCCGCATTATGGATTACTGTCTTTCCGCTGGCTGTCACCGCCGCCAGCAGCAGATTTTCCGTTGCACCCACGCTTGGGAACCGCAGGCAAAATTCACATCCGTTCAGGGATGATGCCGATGCCATCAGACAGTCTTTTTCTTCCCCGATCTGCGCTCCCATCGCACGCATAGCCTGGATATGCAGATCCACCGGCCTGCTGCCCAGCACACATCCGCCCGGATAGGGAAGTTCTGCTTTTCCCATTCTTCCAAGAAGTGCTCCCAGAAACAATACGGAAGATCTCATGCGGGATGCTGCTTCTCTCGGCAGCTTCCATCCGTTTACATCCGAAGCATCCACCGTCAGGCAGGATCCTTCCCACCATACCCTGCACCCCAGTGCCGCCAGCAGCACTACCATATCCTCTACATCCCGAATTCTGGGGCAGCCCTCAATCCGGCTGATCCCATCATGGAGGATGCATCCCGCCATCATTGGCAAAACCGCATTCTTCGACCCCTGTATCCTGACGCATCCGTCAAGAGGCTTCCCGCCGCAAATCTCCACACATTCCAAGCCCAAACCTCCGCCGGGATATCTTATATATTAAGATATGCACCACCGGTTCCGGGCGTCCATACATTTGGGAACAGATCTTTTCAAATAAATTTGAAAAGATCTGCTTTTAATTGCGGAGGCAAGCAGATCTGCGGCTTAACGCCCGGAACATTCTCCTGTCACACATTTCGTGGGCAGATCTTCAAATTTATTATTCTATCTCCTGCTGACCGCCAGCGCAATCCCCATCTCTGTCAGCAGAAACAGCACCGATGTTCCGCCGTAACTGATAAACGGAAGCGTAATCCCAGTATTGGGGATTGTGTTGGTCACTACTGCAATATTCAAGATCACCTGTATCGCGATATGTCCCATAATCCCTGCCGCCAGCAGTGACCCGAACAGATCTCTGGCTCTCACTGCGGCTGCCATAAAACGCCAGAGCAAAAATCCGAACATCCCTGTCAGAAACACAGCTCCCGCAAGCCCGGTCTCCTCGCAGATTACAGAAAATATCATATCATTCTGCGCCTCCGGCACAAAGCCCAGTTTCTGAAGGCTATTGCCCAGGCCCTTTCCAAAAATCCCGCCTGAGCCGATTGCATACAGCCCCTGAATCGTCTGAAAACCTTTCTCATAGTTTTCCGGATCTCTCCATACCGCCAGGCGCTCCAGGCGGTACGACTCCATTCCCAGAAAAATACCGCTCAGTCCGGCTCCGGCCAGCCCGATCCACACAAAAGGAACATATCTGGGACTGGAAATAAAAATCATGATCACGGCGATCCCCAGAATAATGATCGCCGTACTCAGGTTATTGGTGCCTACCAGCGCCACAATCGGCAGCACCGCGCCCATGACAATAAAAATCGTAGCGCTGCTTCTGCTGTTTTTCCTCTCGCTGACAATCCGTGCCAGCAGCAAAATCACTGCCAGCTTGGCAAACTCAGCCGGCTGAAAAGACAGCGGCCCAAGGGAAATCCATCTCTTGGAACCATTATAGGTCTCTCCGGCAACGAGTACCAGCCCCGACAGCCCCAGAGACATCAGATAACCAGGCAGAGCAAGCCGCACCAGAATATGATAATCCATTCCGGATACCACATACATTGACAACAGTCCCAGAGCCGTGGCAAAAAGCTGTTTCTTCAGATAGTACGCCTCGTCATGAAATCTCACCCGTCCATTGTATGTACTGGTGCTGTACAGCATCACAAGCCCGAACGCTGTCAGGAAAAGAACAGCCAGCAACAGCACTGTATCCACTTTACCTTTCTGCCACTTTATTTCCGGCTTTTCTTCCGTTTTGCCCTCTGCCTGTGTTCTCCTGTATCCATCAGAAATCCTGCCGTCATTCACATATCTGACCAGGTTCAAACCAGCGCTCCTTCAGATCTGCCATTCATTCTATTATATCATTCTTTTTACAGCTTATGTACCAATTCTTTGAATACTCTGCCACGCACTTCATAATTGGGAAACATTCCCCAACTTGCGCAGGCCGGAGACAGCAGCACCGCATCGCCGGGGCAGGCTTTCTCCACACAGATCGCAAACGCCTCCTCAAATGTATCCGCCATAATAATCCGGTCAAATCCGCAGGATCTTGCAGCTGCCGCGATCTTCTCCCTGGTCTGTCCGACCAGTACAAGGTACGTTACCTTGCCGTCAAATGATCTGATCCACTCTTCATAGGAAGAATCCTTGTCATATCCTCCGCCAATCAGCACCGTGGGACGGTTCATCGCCTGGATGCCTTTGATGGCCGCATCCGGATTGGTTCCTTTGGAATCATTGTAATAGACAACTCCGTTTTTCTCTGCCACAAATTCAATCCTATGTTCTACAGCCTGGAAGCGCTGCAGTACATAGCGGATCTCTTCCAAGGGCACGCCGTAAGCCAGTGTCATTCCCACGGCTGTCATGACATTCTCATAATTATGACGGCCTAAAAGATTTAACTCCTTCACATCACAGATCTGCGTAATGTTTTCACCGTCGTTATACTCAATCACTTCGCCATTCAGATAAAGCCCCTTCTCCAGAGTCCGCAATGAACTGAAAAAAATCACTTTCGTATGCAGCCCTTCTCCAAAGCGCCGAAGTTCCTCGTCTTCATAATTCAGCACGCAGGTATCATCTTCTGTCTGATTTTTTGTAATGCTTTCTTTCACCCGGATATACTCTTCCATCGTGTGATGGCGATTCAGATGATCCGGCGTAATGTTTGTGATCGCGCTGACTCTTGGATGGAAACGATCGATCGTCTCCAGCTGAAAACTGCTGATCTCAGCCACTGCCACAGTATCATCCGTTGTCATCAGCGCCGCCTCCGTATAGGGATTTCCGATATTCCCGACCACGAATACATGCTCCTGGTGATGCTTCATAATCTCTCCTACCAGAGCTGTTGTCGTCGTCTTACCGTTTGTGCCTGTAATGGCCAGCACATCTCCTCTGCTGTTCTCGTATGCCAGCTCTACCTCGCCCCAGATCGGGATCCCGGCATCCCGGATTGCGTTGACCGCCGGAATATCCGTCGGCACACCCGGGCTTAACACTGCAAGATCAATCTGTGCCAGCAGACCGGGTTCCATGGATCCTATCACAATCTCCGCTTTGCTTGATGCCGGAAGTTTTTTCCGCACATCCGCCTCTGTCAGCTTGTCATTTCCGTCATAGAGGACGGGGCAGGCGCCTACTTTCTCCAGCAGACCGGCAGCGCCGATCCCGCTGATACCTGTTCCAAATACCAATACTTTTTTATCTTTTAAGTCCATATTACTGCTCCTTTTCTGTCACTTTCAGGAATGCCCCGGCATTTTTGCTGCGAAGGGCGCGTCATGCATCTGCATGACATCACCTGTGCATCTCTGCAATCTTTCCGGAGGCTATATCAGAGGGGAATCACCTCACATCTGATGTCCTCCTCGTCACTGGAACTCTTCCGCCGCCTTTACTGTATGCCTACCATCGCAATGAGACATAAAAATGCCGTGATCACGGTAAACACGGTCACAATCCTGGTCTCTGACCATCCGCACAGTTCAAAATGATGATGGATCGGCGCCATCTTAAAGAAACGCTTGCCACCTGTTTTTTTGAAATAAGTGACCTGAATCATCACAGAGAGTACCTCTACCAGATAAATCAGTCCGATAATCAGAATAAAAATCGGAAGCCGCATCATGTAAGCCGCACCTGCCACAAAACCGCCCAGTGCCAGTGATCCGGTATCTCCCATAAACACTTTGGCTGGATGTACATTAAACAGAAGGAAGCCCAGCAGCGCGCCGAGAACTGCAGCAGTCATCGGCTCGATCCCGCCGCCAAGCACAACAGAAGCAATCGTAAAGAACACTGCCACCATGGACGTCACGCCTGTAGCCAGACCGTCCAGACCGTCTGTAAAGTTCACTCCATTCACAGTCCCGATCACAACAAAATAAGCCAGTGGGATCGCAATGATCCGCACCACATCCCCGGAAAGTACATATCCGTGAGTAAAAGGCACGATCAGATCCAGACAGGAACTATCCATAAACCAGATATACACAACAAATACCGTGGTCACAATGATCTGACCCAGCATTTTCTGCTTGGGCATCAGTCCATCTGACCGGCGCAGCACCACTTTCAGATAATCATCCAGAAATCCGATGATCCCAAATCCCAGCGTCAGAAACAGCACCGGGATAATTCTCGGATATTTCCCGATAAAGAACAGGGAAGTCACAAGGATACTGATCAGAATAATCAGACCGCCCATCGTAGGCGTCCCTGCCTTCTTCAGATGAGACTGAACGCCTTCTTTCCTCTCCGTCTGTCCCACCTTCAGCTTTGTCAGGAAAGGAATCACGATGGGACTTAACGCCACGCTGATGGCAAATGCCACAAACAGCGGGATCAGAATATCCGCTTTTATTAACGTTTCATTTAACATAACACACCTCTTTGCTCTCGTATTTTTCTAGTTAATAAGTATAATTCTTTTTCGCCTATTCTTCAATCTTTTTCTGTCTCCGCCTCTGATAAATCTTGGCTGATCCCCAGATAGGGAAGAATGTTGGCAAAGATACGCTGGAGCACCGGAGCGGCAATTGTCCCTCCGTAATATACTCCCTGCGGATGATTGATAATGCACAGCCCCAGCACCTGCGGGTCATTCGCCGGAGCAAAACCGAGGAACGATGAAATATAGATATTGGCACTTCTTGGCAGTGTCTCAGATGTCGCCGTTTTTCCGCCCACATGGTATCCTTCCAGATACGCCTTGTTGCCCGATCCTTCCGCCACGACCTGTTCCAGGATATATCGCATGGCTGCGGAAGTTTCTTCCGAAACAATCCTTTCCTCTGCCGGATAGGTATATATCTCTTTCCACGCACCGTTTTCGTCCCTGGCTCCTATTCCCAGGTGAGGGGTAATACGCTTTCCACCGTTTACCAGCGATGCTGCTGTGGCGGCCAGCTGGATCGGCGTAATCTGAAAAGACTGCCCAAATGCCATCGTTGCCAACTCCACCTGTCCCACATTTTCCTGCCTGTGCATGATTGTGGACGCTTCCCCCGGCAGATCAATCCCCGTTTTTTTCAGGAGCCCAAACTGCTGCAAATAATAGAAATACCGCTCCACCCCCAGTCTCAGTCCTACCTCGATAAACACAGGATTGCAGGAATTTTCCGCCGCCATCACGAAGTTCTCCGCCCCGTGTCCCACAGTCTTGTGACACCTGATCCTGCGGTCCTCCACAATCTTGTAGCCGGGGCAGTAAAACTGATCTTCTAACGATACCACCCCCTCCTCCAGCCCGGCCGAAGCTGTAATAATCTTGAATGTGGAACCCGGTTCATACGTATCATTGATGCATCCGTTCCTCCACATCTGATTCAGTCTCTCCTGCGCAGTCTGCACCTCTGATTTCCTTTCTTCCGGCTCTGCTCCCTCTTTTCCTTCCGCATTTTTCTTCGTCTCAGTTTCTTCCCGGAAAGTAAACGGATCATTCAGATCAAACTCCGGTACATTTGTCATACCGTAAATTTCTCCGGTCTGTGGATTCAGAAGCATAATTGACACACTGTCGGCCTGCTTTTCTTCCTTTACTCTCATCGCCTCCTGCTCAATATATTTCTGTATGCTGTAATCCAGACTCACCTGGAGATCCAGCCCTGCCACCGGTTCCTGCCGTCTCTCTCCCGCATCTGCCAGCTCAATCCCTCTCGCATCCGTCAGTGTCAGTATTTTTCCGGCCGTTCCCTGCAGCACACTGTCATACTGCACCTCCAGCCCGATAATCCCCTGATTGTCCCCTCCTGTAAAACCCAGCACCTTGGAGGCAAGACTCCCGAAAGGATAATACCGTCTGTAATCCTCGTCCACTTTCACACCTTCCAGTCCGTACTCCCTGATGCGGTCGCCGGTCTCTTTCTCCACATTGGATCTGATCCGTTCCATGGAACTGACCTTTTCCACCTTTGCACGCACACTCTCCTCACTGATCCTCAGTTCCTGACTCAGGATCCGGATCACGTTTTCCGGATCACGGATCTGGCTGTGAATCACGGAAACCGTACATACTGTTTTATTATCCGCCAGCACCACTCCGTTTCGGTCCAGTATCTTTCCCCTGGCGGCCTTAATCGGCCGTTCTCTCTCATGCAGATTCTCCGCTTGTGTACTGTAATACTGCGCTTCTCCCAGCATCAGCCACGCCAGCCTAACGCACAGAAGCACCAATGCCAGTATGCATGCCAGAAATACCACTACCGCCTTTTTCCGGTGAAATGTATGCAGTTTTCCCCAGAACATAAAAAACCTCATAAAAGTTTTAATAGAATCTATTAATCCTTTTATGAGGTTATACATCAGATACACACAAAAGAAACCGGTCATGCGTCTTCATGACGCGCACCTCTATTCCTGTTTTTGCAGGTCTTCATTTGTCACACCGCTCCAGGTAGAGTTCTGCGTTGATCCGTCATCCACCTTTTCAGGCGGAGACGCAATGTCCGGATTGTCCGCCTTGGGATCAATCTTTTTCACCTTGTTCATCAGCTCATGCACATTTCCCCATGCATCTACCGCATCGCCGTCATCATTGATGTAAGCGCCGTCCACGGGTTCATTATCTCCGTGAACCACAACGCCCTCATCATTGACATAGGCATCATTGTAAAGATTTCCGGCACTGTCAAATGCCTGGAATACCTCACGGCTGCTGCCGCCCTGCACCACATCATCCTGCGTCAGTCCCAGCTCCAGAAGCAGCTGATCCGTGATCTCCTCTGTCGGATACATTCCCATATAGGGGAAGATCTCGGTCGCAACCTGACGGAACAGGGTCTGTGCATAGGAGCTGTCCGCCTGCTCATCCACATTCGGCTCATCCACAACCACGTAGATTACTACCTGCGGATCGTCGATAGGCGCTGCTCCAATGAAAGAAACCAGGTATTTTCCTGCGGCACGCTGCTTAGTCACATCATCAATTTTCTCAGCTGTACCTGTCTTTCCGCCGGTGCGGTATCCCGGCACTCTGGACTTGCGTCCGGTACCTTCCTGCACTGCGGTCTCCAGATATCCTCTTACCAGAGACGATACCTGCGATGAAATCGGCTGACGCAGCACCAGTTTGTCGATATTTTTCTCTACGCTGCCATCCGCGTTCTTAATCTGTTTCACCACATGAGGCTGATAATAATAGCCGCCGTTGACTACCGCGCTGAAGGCCGCAATCTCCTGCACCATATTGCAGGTAAATCCCTGTCCGAAAGAACAGGTAGCCAGCTCTACCTCATGCATCGTATTGGTATTGTAAATCACACCCGAGTTCTCATTTGGCAGATCCACGCCTGTGGCACTTCCAAAATTAAACAGTCTCTGATATTCGCAAAATTTGGAAATCCCCATCTGCATACCGATCTGCATCAAGGCATCGTTGCAGGAATTGACCAGCGCATACTCAATCGTCTCATCCCCGTGTGATCCCGGCCATACATCGCAGTGGATCTCCGTATCTGTAATCGTCTCGCCACCGTCGCAGTAAAAATATTCCCCATCATAGGCCGCTCCCATCTCCATAGCCGCCGCCACTGTGATGGGTTTGATTACGGAACCGGGCTCATATCCTTCAGAAACGCAAAAATTACTCCACATCTTGTTGAGCGCTTCCACATACTCGTCCTCGCTCATAGCCTTGATCTCAGCGCCGCTGTAAATCGAAGTCATGTCCTGCGGATGGTTCAGATCAAAACCGGAATTGGTAGCCATTCCCAGGATCTCGCCGCTGTTGGGATCCATCACCACAATCGCAACATTCTGAGCACCTTTTCCGTGGCTCTCATCATCCCCGTACGTATCGTCAAATTCCTGGATATATTTCTCCAGTGTCTGCTGGATATTCATATCCAGCGTCAGAACCAGTACTTTTCCGTGCTCTGGCTCAATCGTCGTTTTTTCGAAATCAGAATCTTCATTCAGATAACCAAATGTCCGGCCGTTTGTTCCGTTCAGCAGGTCATCATAATAGGACTCCACACCGCACACACCCTGATCAATATCATTGGAAAACCCGATGACATTACTGGCCAGCGAATCATACGGATAGGAGCGGTCATACTCTTCTTCAAACCATACTCCCTGGACATTCCGCAGGTTTTTACGCTGACTGTCCGAGAGTTCACGGCTCACATCCAGCGACACGTACTCTTCGTATGCCTTCTTCTCATCCTCTGTAACCTTGGTCTTAACTACCTGATACTGACTGTTTTTTGTCTTCTCATTCTCAATGCGGTCTCTCACGTCCGCCTGATCCAGCCCCAGCGCTGTGCAGACCGCATCAATCGTAGGCTCAATGTAATCTTCATTACTGTTAATGGCATAACAGTCCAGCACTACATTGTACACCCGGTCGCTCTTGGCAAGAATAATACCGTTTGTGTCCTGTATCTCGCCGCGCCTGTACGGGATCGTTCTGCTGTCATAGCTCTGCTGCGACAGCACCTGTTTTGCGTACTTGCTTCCGCTCTGCGTTGTAATCGTGGTAATGCGCAGAAGAATAACAATCAGTGCTAATAAAATAAATGCAAATACGGCCAGAAGCTTTCTTTGCATTCTCTTTGTAAAACGTTGTTCTCTTTTTTCTCTCTGTCTCTTATTTGCCAAATTATCACCTATTTTACCGGAATATCTTGATACTGCTTCACATAGTCACTGCCTTGGCTGTCATATGTGCGCATCTGTGACTCGCTGGCATAGGTCATACCCAGATCATTGATGGCTGTCTCTTTCAGCTGCTGAAGATCCACATTGGACATAATCCGGTTATACTCTGAATCATTCTCCAGCTTTGTCTCGCTTAACTGGGTGGCCAGCACTGTGACTGACTTCTGGAGCGCCGTATTCTTGGACTGCAGCTTCAGATAATTAATGCACATCATAACTGTCGCCACTGCCGCTACTGTCAGAAACACCACGTAGCTCAGATTCATCTGAAGCGCGCGCGCACGGTTCTTTCTAGTCGCAGAACTGGCTGACATCCTGTTTCGAGTCGTCTCCTTCGGTCCTGTCTGCAGGCGGCGCACAGTATTTCCATCCACATAAGTCCTCATCTGGCCTGTTCCGGTGCCCTCCGCTTTTTTTCTTCTGCTTTCAGCCGATTTTGCCTGTACTCTTTCCATAATAACTTCACCTTTTCTGTCAGCCGCCTTTTGCGGTTCGCTGCTTCTCTTATCTTACTTCTTGTACTCTCATTTTCTCTGTTCCCGTGAAAGCCATGCAGACATATCTGTATGGATATCCGGCGACTGCCGCGGCAGTCAAATCTCCGCTGCCCTCAGAGGGAGCTTTGATTTTACTCTATCAGTTTTCTCTCAAACACGCGAAGCTTCGCGCTCTTGGAACGCGGATTCTCCTCCATCTCTTCCGCTGAGGGAAGAACGGGCTTTCTGGTAATCACGGTTCCCTTGGACTTTCTTCCGCACACGCATACCGGAAACTCCGGCGGACATATGCAGGGATTTTCATTTTTACGGTATATCGTCTTTACGATCCGATCCTCCAGAGAATGGAATGTAATAATACAGATCCTTCCTCCGTCGTCCAGAAGATCAATCATATCATCCAGTGTATCCCGGAGTACGTCCAGTTCATGGTTCACCTCAATGCGGATCGCCTGAAACGTCCTTTTGGCAGGGTGTCCGCCTGCTGCTCTGACTTTTGCCGGAATCGCCGCTTTTATAATATGAATTAACTCCCCAGTCGTTTCAATATCTTTTTGTTTTCGGGCACTTACAATATGCTTGGCAATGTTTTTTGCGAACTTGTCTTCCCCATAGTCTCTGATGATGCGGTAAAGCTCCATCTCACTATACTCATTCACAACATCCCTGGCAGTAAGCGGCTGCCTCTGATCCATACGCATATCCAGCGGCACATCCTCCCGGTAAGTAAACCCGCGGTCGGCATCGTCCAGTTGATAGGAGGAGACCCCCAGATCCAAAATGACTCCGTCTACGGATGTAATTCCAAGTTTTGCAAGCTCAGCCCTCATGTTACAGTAATTACTCCGCACAATCGTGACTCTGTCTGCAAATTCCTCCAGGCGCCCGGCTGCTGCTTTGATGGCAGCTGCATCCTGATCAATCCCGATCAGCCTCCCATTCCCGGAAAGCCGTCTGCATATCTCATAGGAATGTCCCCCGCCTCCAAGCGTCCCATCTACATAGATCCCGTCCGGCCTGATACGCAAATGGTCAATGCACTCATTTAAAAGCACAGATTTATGTTTAAACTCCATATTATCCTCCCGGCATATCACTCAACTACAACATATCCGCGAGCTATATGCATCATAATCCTAAATCTGTCATCTGTTCGGCGATCTCATCCATGTCGCCGCAGGCATTGTCTTCCATCCATTTCGCCTTGCTCCAGATCTCAATTCTGTTGAGCATCCCGGCCAGAACAACATCTTTATCCAGACCAGCAAACTCTCTTAACGTCTGCGGTAAGAGAATTCTCCCCTGCTTGTCCAGCTCGCACGATGTGGCACCTGCCACAAAAAAACGGGTAAACTGTCTAGCACCTTTCTGGGTAAGCGGTAAAGTACGCAGCTTTTCTTCGAAGATCCGCCACTCATCCGCGGGAAACACAAACAGGCAGCCGTCCAATCCCTTTGTCACAATAAATTCCTCGCCCAAAAGCTCTCTGAATTTCGCCGGGATAATCAGCCTGCCCTTGGTGTCCACTGTATGATTATACTCACCCATGAACATCATTGACTAACCTTCCTGCAGATCAGGGGAAATGACACCAACATAGCACCGGTCCACCCTTTCGACCCACAACTCGCCACTTTCTACCACTTATATCCCTATATTAGCCCATCTCTTCCTGAATTGCAAGTGAAAATTCTATTCTGGAAGCTCCGTCATGATCTCCAGCTTGAATCCCTCCCACATATCAGCTGATACATTCCATTCTCTTAAATCGGTCACAATCTTATGATAAAATGCCTGACCGCCACGGACAATATCGTAGGTTCTGGCATCTCCCCTGGCCTCCAGATGGCGTCCGAAACTGCAGTTTACTACATCCTCCGGACCATAATCGTCCACATCTCCATCCGGCCAGAAAATATAAAGCCTGGGTATCTGATCAATCTGCTGCTTTTCAACCCCGGCAAGCTCCAGAAATCTGCGTCCGGTATGTTCATAGGTAGTAAACACATGGGCATAGCGCCATAC
>CAKRNX010000051.1 GCA_934371475.1 uncultured Lachnospiraceae bacterium | reverse complement strand
GATGCCGGAGGATGCAGGGGCGCTGTCAGATATTTACCGTCCTTACGTGGAAAAGACAGCCATCACGTTTGAATATGATGTGCCCACGGAGGAGGAGTTTGCGGCCAGGATCCGCAATACACTGAAAAAGTATCCTTATGTAGCGGTTGTGCGGGGAACGCAGCTTCTCGGCTATGCGTATACCGGGCCGTTTGTGGGACGTGCTGCGTATGACTGGGCGGCAGAGACTTCGATCTATGTGCGGGAGGATCAGAAAAGACATGGGATTGGGAAGCTGCTCTATGCTGCGATTGAAGGCATTTCCAGAATGCAGCATATTCTGAATCTGAATGCCTGCATCGGATATCCGGAGCAGGATGACGAGTATCTGACAGGGAACAGCGTGGAGTATCATACCCACATGGGATACCGCATGGTGGGAGAGTTTCACAACTGCGGCTACAAGTTCGGCAGATGGTATCATATGGTGTGGATGGAAAAAATGCTGGGAGAGCATCCGGAGCATCCGGCGCCGGTGATTCCGTTTCCGGATCTGGAGACGGAGGAAGTGGAGAGATTTTTAAAAGAGGTGACAGAGCATGTGTACGGCAGCAGTTTATAAGACGAAAGATTTCTATATGGGAAGAACACTGGATTACGAGTTTTCCTACGGGGAAGAGATTACTGTGACGCCCCGCAATTATCCCTTCCGGTTCCGTTATATGGGGCTGAGGGAACATCATTACGCGATGATCGGCATGGCGCATGTGGCGGAGGATTATCCTCTGTATTATGATGCGGTGAATGAGAAGGGGCTTGGAATGGCGGGTCTGAATTTTGTGGGAAATGCGGTCTATTGCCGGGAAGCAGACGGAAAAGACAATGTAGCGCAGTTTGAATTTATTCCCTGGATCTTGAGCCAGTGCGCGTCGGTAAAGGAAGCCAGAGAACTGTTAGACAGGATGAATCTGATGGGGACTGTGTTCAGCCCGCAGTATCCGGCGGCTCAGCTGCACTGGATGATTGCAGATCAGGATGAGGCAATCACGGTGGAGTCCGTGGCGGAGGGACTGAAAGTCTATGACAATCCGGTGGGCGTCATGACGAACAATCCGCCGTTCCCGTATCAGATGTTCGGGCTGAACCGGTATATGCAGCTCTCGCCGTCCCAGCCGGAGAATCACTGGCAGCTGCCGTTGCAGGCTTACAGCCGCGGCATGGGGGCGCTTGGACTTCCGGGTGATCTTTCCTCCACGTCACGTTTTGTACGTGTGGCATTTACAAAAATGAATGCAGTTTCCGCAGAGACGGAACGGGAGAGCGTCGGACAGTTTTTCCACATCCTGGGATCAGTGGAACAGCAGCGCGGATGCTGTGAGGTGAAAGAAGGCGCATATGAGATCACCATCTACACTTCCTGCTGCAATGCCACGAAGGGGATTTATTACTATACGACATATACCAATCATCAGATCAGTGCGGTGGATATGCACCGGGAAGATCTGGAGGGCAGTGCCCTGATCCGCTATCCGATGCGGCAGGAAGAGCAGATTTTTATGCAGAACTAGAGTGTGCTTGAAAAACCATTTCCGCATCTGAGGATTCTAGGCAGAGAACAGCCACAGACTCGCGATCTGAGGCAGCAGTGTCTCCATTGTCCAGGAATGGGAACTGTTGGCCGGGCTGTTGGGGTCATTGACGAGGATGTTTCCGTCTTCATCGAAGCCGGTGAGGACGATAAAGTGTCCGCCGTAGGTAAAGTCGCCGGGGGACATGGAAGCGATGATCGGTGTGGCCGGGGAAAGGTTTTGCCAGATATAATCGGCGCTGACGGTGCCGTAGTCGGCATACAGTCCGAGCTGCCAGGCTCCCTCGGTCATCAGTTCCCAGGAGCTGCCTTCGCCGGGGACATAGTATCCTTGGGACTCGGCATACCGAGCCATGCTCCAGGGATCCCACTGCGGATCGCCGGTAAGGCCGCAGTAGACCATGGACAGACAGGTCGGTCCGCAGCCGGTCATTCCCATGCAGCCGCTCCCGTATGTATGGTATCCCCAGCGCTCATCCCACTGGATAAAGAGCGGGATCTCTCCGGGGATTACCTCAGATGAGACATCAATCACAGGATCCGCATTGTGTTTGAGCGGATAGTCCCGGACAAACTGGCTGGCTTCGGGGTATTTGCGGGCAAAATCCTGCAGATCATCCGGAAACGTAAGAAGATCTGCCAGCCGATCGCAGCGGCGGCAATGGCAAAAAGTAATAACAGAACCGGAAGAAGGCGGCGGAATTTCCCTGCCTTCTTTTTGTGTGAGGAACGGGGCAGAGCCTTCGGCGGCAGAGGATCATCGTAACCGGTGTAATAAGGTGCAGAATCTGTCATATATGTGTCGGTTTGCTGGCGGGAAGCATCAGGCGTGTTGCCGGAAACGTATTCCCGCGGTATCTTATGTTCTCTTATCATAGAATCTCCCTTGTATGATTTCACCGAATCAAGTAAGCCTTCTGCTTCAATTGTGAAAAACAATAAGTAAAGCAGCGGATGGGGGTCTGCTGATATCAGGAGGAGTGCAGGTTCCTCCTGATACACTGCGGAGCAGTTATTCTGTTATGGGCATGCAGCGAGGCGGGCTGTGAATATCCGTTTGACTCGGTTTTTCAGACTGTTTTGTGTATGAAGTAAAAAATGCCAGGATCGTATCTTGATTTATTTATTGTAGCAGAAAGCTCAGGGAAAAAGATAAAAGAAATCTTAAGATTAGAGAAATCTTAATCCTAAATCACTTTTCTCAGCTGGCAAAGTGTGATAGTATGGAAAAACAGCGGGCCATGCAGAACAGATATGGCCAGCGAAGGAGAAGTATGTCATGCAGATGTATGGTGCACACTTCGCAGCAAGAATGCCGGGGCATTCTTAAATAATTATGGGGAACAGGAAAGAGGGGAGCAATATGGATGACGAGAGAGACAGACGTCTCCAGCAGAGGAGAAGCAAACGACGAAAAAATGAACTGATTATGAAGTGCATAATTGTGCTGCTGTTGATTATAGTGATTGTGCTGGCTGTGATCCTGACGGCCGAGCTGATTTCTACCAGAAAAGAGAAAGCGCAGAGACAGGCCAGGGAGCAGCAGCTGATTGAGCAGCAGGGCGGCGGCCAAATGGCAGGAGGGACGGCATCCCAAAGCGGGGATGCGCAGACGGACGTTTCCGGCACAGGGAGCCAGAGTACATCTGATAACATAAAGAGCCAGGCGGATCAGCTGGCGGCTCAGTACGACTATGACGGTGCGATACAGCTGCTGCAGTCAGCTCCCGGTTATGACAGCAACGCAGAGTATCAGAGTGCGGTGGCAGAATATCAGCAGACAAAGGCATCCTGTGTTTCCTATCCGATCGACCAGATCACGCATGTGTTTTTCCATACACTGGTCAAGGACGATGCTAAAGCGTTTGACGGGGATGAGAAAGAGGCCGGGTACAATCAGGTTATGACGACGATTTCCGAGTTTAACAGCATTATTCAGCAGATGTACGACCGGGGATTTGTGATGGTGAGCCTTCATGATATGTGTCAGGTGAATGAGGATGGCACGGTGTCAAGGAAAGAGGTCATGCTGCCTTCCGGGAAGAAACCGTTTGTGCTTTCGCAGGATGATGTGAGCTACTACCATTATATGGACGGCGATGGATTTGCACAGAAGCTGGTGGTGGACGAGAACGGAGATGTGAAAAATACTTACGTGGAGGACGATGGTTCCATTTCCGTGGGAGATTACGACATGGTTCCGCTGATTGATACATTTGTGAAGGAGCATCCGGATTTCTCCTATCACGGCCATAAAGGCATCGTGGCTCTCACCGGCTATGAAGGCGTACTGGGATACCGGACGGATGAGGTATACCGCACCAGAGAGGCGGGGCGCGTGACGCAGTACCAGCAGAAGTTTTTTGATGAGCATCCGGATTTTGACTGGCAGAGCGAGGTAGATGAAGCGACGAAGGTAGCGGATGCCATGAAAGCGGAGGGCTGGGAGTTTGCCAGCCACACCTGGGGACACATTAACCCGCTGGGTTACGGCTATGATGCTACCGTGCAGGATACACAGAGATGGCTTGACAATGTGGCTCCGATTGTGGGAGGCACTGATGTCCTGATTTTCGCGTTTGGCGCAGATATCGGAGACTGGCAGCCCTACACGACTGACAATCAGTTCTTTACGTATTTAAAGAGCCAGGGCTTCAGTATTTTCTGCAACGTAGATTCCAGCCAGTACTGGGTGCAGTTTGGCAATACTTATATGCGTCAGGGACGCAGAAATCTGGACGGATACCGGATGTATTACAATCCGGATATGTTGAGCGATCTGTTCGACGTCAGCCAGGCATGGGACAGCAACAGACCTACGCCGGTGCCGCCGATGTGACAGACGCAGTCAGGAGGATACTATGGGTAAGGATCAGGACAGAGTAAGATTTATTACGGTTAAATATGCGGCAAACCGCATTGAGGCAGACCAGATCATTGAGCAGCTGGAAAAGAACGGAATTGTGGCGATCCGCCGGGGCGGCATCAAGGATATTTATATGGGCGGTTCTGTGATGGGAGAAGAGATTGCGGTGTCTGAGGGAGATGTGCAGAAGGCACAGGAGATCCTTGAGATTTTTGAACCGATCCAGACCACATCGCCGGAGAATCGCAAAGAGGAAAGCAGCCGTGCCAGAAATATTATTAGCTGGCTGGTGGTGGCGGCAGTGGTGGTGATGATTCTGGTATCGCTTGTTTCGTCTATTCGTTAGTCTGAGAATAAGTGCTGTCCGCACACTTCTGCATCTGCATCCCGTTTCGGTTGACGCAAGCTCGCAGAGATTTTGTTTCCGGCTGAAGAGGTGGGGCATCTCGCAGCAAGAATGCCGGGGCATTCCTGAATATGAGTGGAAATACTTCATCAGAAAGAACAGAAATAATAAGGAAGAATTGAATGAAAAAATATGGAATACTGATACTGGCTGCCTGCACCGCGTTCGGTCTCGGCGGATGTGTGGGCAGAAGCGCCGGCGGTGAGAAGACCGCGCAGGGAATGGCTGCCATTGAGGCGCTGGACTATTCCGGAGCACTGGATGATTTTAAGCAGGCGGCCGCAGACGGGGAAGATGTGGTGCTGGCTTATCGGGGAATGGGCATGGCATATATGGGGATGGCACAGTACGATGAGGCAGTGAATGCCTTTGATGAGGCGCTGTCCGCCACAGACAGCAAGATGCCGGAGACAGTGCGGGATATCCGCCTGTATAAGGCATCTGCCCAGTATCGTCAGAAAGATTATGATGGGACTATCGAGACCTGCAATATGATACTGGCGGGACAGGCGGATACGGCAGATGCGCTGTATCTGAGAGGAGCCAGCTATCTGAATGAGGATTTTCAGGATAAAGCCAAAGAAGATTTCGACGCGGCCGTTGCACAGACGCCTCAGGATTATACGCTTTATCTGAATATTTATGAGAGCTATGAGAGCAGAAATCTGTCGGCTCTGGGAGATGATTATCTGCAGACAGCGCTGAATATTACACCGAAAAGTGCAGATGATTATTACCGTATTGGTCAGATTTATTATTATTTGGAACAGTACGACCAGGCGCAGAGTGTACTGCTCTCCCCGGTGGAGGAGAAGTACCTGCCCGCCATGTATCTGATGGGCAGGATTTATCTGGCACAGGAGGATTATACGCACGCGGCGTCCATGTACGGAACGCTCCAGCAGCTCGATCAGAACAGTGCGGAGGCATGTAACGGGCTGGCACTGTGCAGCATTGAGTCCGGGGATTACGATCAGGCGCTGACGTATATCAGTCAGGGGCTGTCCGCGGAGGAAGATACGGGGAAACAGGAACTGTATTTCAACGAGATCGTTGTCTATGAGAGAAAGCTCGACTTTGCCACGGCAAAAGAGAAAGCGGAGAACTATGTGCAGCGGTATCCCACAGACGAGGCAGGACAGAAAGAGATGGAATTTCTCTCCACACGTTAGAGCGTGTTTGAAAAACCATTTCCGCGATCTGCGAGCCCCACTTTGCGGTATATTTTGCCCTCATTCGGGCGAAATCTCCCACAAACTGGAATTCGCAGTTCACAAAAAGCCTTTTTCAAACACGCTCTAGGGAGTACAGGAATGTTTCGGAAACTGGCGAGATGAGATAAAATAAAGGTAGAACTATGGCAGAAGCAAAAGAAATGGAACAGCTGCAGGAGCGGGTAATCCTGGTGGGAGTGAGCCTGCAGTCAGAAAATGAGACAAGAGAATCACTGATGGAATTAAAGGAGCTGGCCGACACGGCGGGAGCCGAGACGGTTGGTATGGTGATTCAGAACCGGGAAGCTGTGCATCCGGGAACCTACATCGGCACAGGTAAGATTGAGGAAGTGCATCAGCTGATGCTGGAGACAGACGCAACTGGCATTATCTGTGACGATGAACTCTCTCCGGCGCAGATCCGCAATCTGGAGCAGGAGCTGGAGTGTAAGATTATGGACAGGACTCTGCTGATCCTGGATATTTTTGCGTCCAGGGCCGCCACGAGTGAGGGTAAGCTGCAGGTGGAGCTGGCCCAGCTCCAGTACCGGCTGGCCAGACTGGTAGGTCTTGGACATTCTCTTTCCAGACTGGGCGGCGGGATTGGCACGAGAGGTCCGGGTGAAAAGAAGCTGGAGATGGACAGACGGCTGATTAAGAGCAGGATTGCCCAGCTGCGCAGGGAGCTGGCTGAGGTGCAGCGGCACCGGGATCTGATCCGGGAACGGAGGAAAAAGAACTCTGTGCCGGTAGCGGCGATTGTCGGCTATACCAACGCGGGAAAATCCACGCTGCTGAATACACTGACAGAGGCGAGCGTTCTGTCGGAGGATAAACTGTTTGCCACGCTGGATCCCACGACCAGAGCACTGAAGCTGGAAGGCGGGCAGGAGATCCTGCTGACGGATACGGTAGGCTTTATCAGCAAACTGCCGCATCATCTGGTGGAGGCGTTTAAAAGTACGCTGGAAGAGGCGAAGTACGCGGATATGATTATTCATGTGGCAGATATCTCCAATCCGCAGGTGGAAAAACAGATGCATGTGGTCTATGATACGCTGGAGCAGCTGGGTGTGAAAGACAAGACATTTATCACGCTGCTGAACAAGCAGGACCGTCTGGAAGAGCCGGTGCGGCTGAAGGATTTCCGAGCCGATTATGTGTTGAATGTATCCGCAAAAACAGGAGAGGGGCTGGATCAGCTCAGACAGGTGCTTGAGAAGATTCTGACAGAACGTCAGATCCTGATTGAGCGTCTTTATGATTACAAAGAAGCAGGAAAGATCCAGCTGATCCGCAAGTATGGTCAGCTGCTTACCGAGGAGTACCGTGAGAACGGGATCTATGTGAAGGCGTATGTGCCGCAGGAAATATACGGAAGCGTCTAACCCTGCCTGTGCCTGCATGTGGCAATCCGTGTAATTATAGTATATAAGTTCAAGAATGCCTTGGCATTTTTGCTGCGAGGTGCGCGTTATGCATTTGCATGACATATTTCTCCTGCGCGCCTCTGCATCTACACTACACTTTACGGGAGCGTTTGTGTATAATAGCTTAGAGTGTGTTTGAAAAAGACTTTTTGTAAGATGCGAGTTTCAATTTGAAAAAATGATTTTTCAAATGCGCTTTATATATGAGGAGGTTATGATTATGAAAATAGTAGTCCTGGCAGGCGGTATCAGCACCGAGAGAGAGATTTCTGTTGTTTCCGGCACGGGAGTATGCAGGGCGCTGCGCTCTAAAGGGCATCAGGCGATCCTGGTGGATGTATACTGCGGAGATGAGCGGGCCGATGCGGATACGGCATTTACCGATACATATGATGTGGATGAGGCAGCGGCCTACATCCGTTCTTTTGATGATAAACTGCAGCAGATGAGCAGCAGAAGAGAATTTTTCGGACCTAATGTGCTGAAACTGTGTCTGGCGGCGGATACGGTATTTCTGGCGTTGCACGGCGAGAACGGCGAGAACGGCAAAGTGCAGGCGGCTTTTGATCTGCTGGGGATCCCGTACACGGGCAGCGGATATCTGGGAAGCGCGCTGGCAATGGACAAAGAGATGTCAAAGCAGCTTTTCAGAGCCTGTGACGTACCGACCCCGGCCGGAATTGTGCTGCGAAAGAGTGAAGAGAGAAAAGCTGCGGCTGAAAATGGCGTAGGGCTGCCCTGCGTGGTGAAGCCAAGCTGCGGCGGTTCCAGCGTGGGTGTTTCGATTGCACGCACGGAAGAGGAGTATCAGGCGGCGCTGGATGAAGGGTTCCGTTATGAGAATGTGCTGATTATTGAACAGTACATCAGCGGCAGAGAGTTTTCCGTTGGCGTGGTAGACGGAGAAGTGTATCCGGTGATTGAGATTGCGCCGATCCGGGGATTTTATGATTACCATAATAAATATCAGGCGGGATCCACGGTTGAAACCTGCCCGGCAGACCTGTCCGAAGAGCTGACAAAAGAGATGCAGGGGTATGCGCTGCAGGCGTATCGTGCGCTGCGTCTGGAAAGTTACGGGCGGATTGATGTGATGATGGATACAGAGAATCACATGTACTGTCTGGAGGCAAACACGCTTCCCGGTATGACACCTACGAGTCTGCTCCCGCAGGAGGCGGCGGCGCTTGGAATGGATTTTGCGTCTCTGTGTGAAAAGCTGATTCAGGTTTCTATGAGAGATAGAGGTTGAGTATGAAAAATATGACACTGCGCCGTATCGCGGATGCGTGCGGCGGAATTTTACATGAAAAAAACGGAATGGGTGATGTAGAGGTTGCCTCCATCGTAACAGACAGCCGCAAGGCGGGGGAAGGCTCCCTGTTTGCGGCAATTAAGGGGCAGCGTGTGGACGGTCACCGCTTTATCCCGGCGGTATTTGCACAGGGCGCGTCCTGTGTGCTCTCCGAAGAGGAACTGCCGGAAGACACGGCGGGGAGCTGGATTAAAGTCATGTCTACCCTGCAGGCGCTGAAAGATATTGCGGAAGATTATCTGCGGCAGCTGCAGATCCCTGTGGTGGGGATTACGGGCAGCGTGGGAAAGACAAGCACCAAGGAAATGATTGCATCTGTACTCTCCCAGAAGTACCGGACGCTGAAAACGCAGGGCAATTTCAACAATGAGCTGGGATTGCCGCTGACGGTATTCCGGCTGCGGGATGAGGATGAGATTGCAGTGCTTGAAATGGGCATCAGCAATTTCGGGGAGATGCACCGTCTGGCAAAGATTGCGAGACCGGACACCTGTGTGATTACCAATATTGGTCAGTGTCATCTGGAGACGCTGCATACCAGGGATGGCATTTTGCAGGCAAAGACGGAGATTTTTGATTTTCTGAAGCCGAAGGGGCATATTATATTAAACGGGGATGATGACAAGCTTTGCCAGATCCGCAATGTAAACGGGATCACTCCGGTATACTTTGGACTGGATCAGCAGCGGACTATCTGGGCGGATGAGATCAGTCCGCAGGGAATGCAGGGAATTTCCTGCCGGATCCATACGCCAGAGGGTGCATTTACAGCACGGATCAAGATCCCGGGACAGCACATGGTCTACAATGCCATGGCAGGCACGGCTGTGGGACTGACTTACGGACTGAGCCTTGCGCAGATCAAAGCCGGGATTGAGAGCCTGGAGCCGGTAGACGGACGTTTCCGCCAGATCAGCACAGAGAAGTATCTGATTATTGATGACTGTTACAATGCCAACCCGGTGTCCATGAAGGCTTCGCTGGAGGCGCTTCAGGACGGAAGAGGGCGCAGAGTCGCAATCCTGGGAGATATGGGAGAGCTGGGGGAGAATGAAGTGGCATTGCATGAGAGCGTGGGCGAATTCGCCGGAACATGCCGGATTGACAGACTGGTGTGTGTCGGCAGGCTGAGCCGCCATCTGATGGATAAGGCAAAGGATACAAACCCTGCGCTGGAGACTGCCTGGTACGGTACATTGGAGGAGCTCCTTGGAGATCTGGACAGCCAGGTGCAACAGGGTGATACGATCCTGGTGAAGGCTTCCCATTTTATGGAGTTTCCCAAAATTGTCAGTGCATTGGAGGAAAAAAGTAAGGTATGTATGTGATAGCAGGTCTGGGAAATCCGGGCAAAAAATATGCGAAAACCCGTCATAATGTAGGATTTGACACGCTGGATATTGTTGCGGACCGTTACAGGATCGACATATCCACGGAAAAATTCAAGGCCCTGGTGGGAACCGGTGTCATCGACGGGCAGAAAGTGATTCTGGTAAAACCGCAGACATTCATGAACCTGAGCGGGGAGAGCCTGCGTCAGGTCTGCGATTTTTACAAGATAGATCCGGAGGAAGAGCTGATTGTGATCTACGATGATATCAGTCTGCAGCCGGGGCAGATCCGTGTGCGCAAAAAAGGAAGCGCCGGAGGCCACAACGGAGTCAAAAGTATTATTGCACAGCTGGGTACCCAGGTATTCAAGCGAGTCAAGGTTGGCGTGGGGGAGAAGCCGGAAGGGTACGATCTGGCGGACTATGTGCTGGGACATTTCTCTTTTTCAGAGCGCATCGAGATGGAGGATGCATTTGACCGGGCAGCCAGAGCCGCGGCGGCGCTGGTGAGCGAGGATGCGGACCGTGTCATGAATGAGTACAATTCATAGGATTACCGTGTCACCCCATATATGTACGATGGTGGAGGCAGAGGCCATCAGATGGGAAAGTGAAAAGTACGTAACAATCCGTGTAATCTTCATTAGGAAAGGCAGGTAGGAGATGAAAGCGTTTCGAACCCCGCTGCATGAGCTGGGCGATGTAGAAGAGATATTAGGATGTTTGAAAAAAAACAGGGGAGTCCTGCAGGTGACAGGCTGCATTGATTCTCAGAAATCCCATTTCATAGACTGCCTGTCCGAGGGGTATGCCCATAAAGTGATTGTGGCGGCTAACGATCTCAAAGCAAAAGAAATATATGAAAATTACAAATTCTTTGACCGGGATGTGATGTTCTACCCGGCCAAAGATTTTATTTTCTTTCAGGCAGATATTCACAGTAACCTGCTGGAGCAGCAGCGCATCGGTGTCTGGAAAGCACTGGCGGAGAATAAGCCGGTAACGGTAATTCTGACCATGGCGGCATTTATGAACCATCTGATGCCGTTTGGACAGTGGAAACAGGGGATCCGCACACTGAATATCGGTGATGTGATGAACCTGGAAGAATGGAAATCACGCCTGGTGGAGCTGGGCTATGAGCGCACGGCGCAGGCAGAAGGGCCGGGACAGTTTTCCGTGCGGGGCGGCATTCTGGACATATTTCCGCTGACGGAGGAAAATCCGGTGCGAATTGAGCTGTGGGGCGATGAGGTTGATTCCATCCGCAGTTTTGACGCACAGAGCCAGCGTTCCATTGAAAATCTGGAGAGTGTGACCATCTATCCGGCGTCGGAGCTGATCCTGGAGAAGAACGTGCGGAAGATCGGACTGAAAAAGCTGGAACAGGAAGGAAAAAAGGCGGAAACCGTCCTGCGCGGTGAAATGAAAACAGAGGAAGCACACCGGGTAAAGCAGTTGGTGCAGGAGTGTAAAGATAAGCTGGAAGAATTTGAAGACCCTTCCGGTCTGGATGGATTCCTGGATTATTTTTATCCGGATGCGGAGTCCATTCTGGAATGTTTCCCGGAAGATACAGTATTTTTCCTGGATGAACCCAACCGTCTTGCAGAGTCAGCGGAGGCAGCTGAGCGGGAGTTCCGGGAGAGTATGCAGCACCGCATGGAGAAAGGATACGCGCTGGCCGGACAGAGCAGCCTGCTTTTTTCATGCCAGCAGATGATCGGTGCCCTGTCGGGACGCAACTGCGTGGGGCTGTGTACACTGGAGAATATCCGGGGAAGCTGGGATGTGACCGGCAAATACGGCATTTCTGTCCGGGGTGTCAACCCTTACAACAACAGTTTTGAGCTGCTTGTCAAAGATCTGCAGAAATGGAAAAAAGAAGGATACCGCGTAATCCTGCTGGCAGCGTCACGTATAAGGGGAGGCAGGCTGGCGGAGGATCTGAGGGATCAGGAGCTGAATGCTTTTTATTCGGAAGACGGGGAGCGCACCGTACAGTCTGGAGAGATCCTTGTGACTTACGGAAATGCGCACCGGGGATACGAATATCCGATGATCCGTTTTGTCGTGATCTCGGAGAGCGATATTTTCGGCAGAGAAAAAAAGAAAAAGAAGAAGCGTACTTCCTACGAGGGAAGCCGGATCAGCAGCTTTTCGGAGCTGTCTGTGGGTGACTATGTAGTGCATGAGAATCACGGGCTTGGCGTTTACCGCGGAATTGAGAAGATTGAGTCTGATCATGTGATGAAGGACTATATGAAGATTGAATACGCGGACGGCAGTAATCTGTATGTGCTTGCCACGCAGCTGGATATGATTCAGAAGTATGCGGATGCGGATGCCAAAAAGCCGAAGCTGAACAAGCTGGGCACCCAGGAGTGGAGCCGGACGAAGTCGAGAGTGCGCGGCGCGGTGCGCGTTATTGCACAGGAGCTGGTGGATCTGTACGCGGTGCGGCAGAAAAAAGAGGGGTTTGTCTACGGCCCGGATACCGTCTGGCAGAAAGAGTTTGAGGAGATGTTCCCCTTTGAGGAGACCGAAGATCAGCTGCAGACGATCGATGCGGTCAAGGCAGACATGGAGAGCACCAAGATCATGGATCGGCTTGTGTGCGGCGATGTCGGATACGGAAAGACGGAGATCGCGATCCGCGCCGCATTCAAGGCGGTGCAGGAGGGCAAGCAGGTGGCATATCTGGTGCCGACCACGATCCTGGCGCAGCAGCATTATAATACGTTCACGCAGCGCATGAAAGATTTCCCGGTGCGTGTGGATCTGATGTGCCGTTTTTCCACTCCGGCGGAGCAGAAAAAGACGATTGCAGATCTGAAAAAAGGTATGGTGGATATTGTGATCGGGACGCACAGGATCCTGTCCAAGGATGTGGAGTTTAAAGATCTGGGGCTTCTGATTATCGATGAGGAACAGCGTTTCGGAGTCACGCACAAGGAGAAAATCAAGCAGATGAAAAAGGATGTGGATGTCCTGACGCTGACTGCAACACCGATCCCCCGGACGCTCCATATGAGCCTGATCGGGATCCGCGATATGAGTGTGCTGGAGGAAGCGCCCCAGGATCGTCTGCCTGTTCAGACCTTTGTCATGGAATATAATGAAGAGATGGTTCGGGAGGCCATCAGCAGGGAGCTGGCCAGGGGCGGACAGGTCTACTATGTATACAACAGAGTCAATACAATTGTGGAAATGACAAACACGATCGCGAAGCTGGCGCCGGAGGCCAGGGTGGCCTTTGCACACGGCCAGATGAAGGAGCGGGAACTGGAAAGCATCATGTACGATTTCATCAACGGAGATATTGATGTGCTTGTGACAACGACCATTATTGAGACAGGGCTGGACATTTCCAATGCCAATACGATGATTATTCATGATGCTGACAACATGGGCTTATCCCAGCT
>CAKRNX010000050.1 GCA_934371475.1 uncultured Lachnospiraceae bacterium | reverse complement strand
GCCCAGCACACCACTGGTACGGGATTTAATGAAATGTTCCAGCTTGTCCATATATTCTTCCGGTGTAATAGATCCTTCCGCCACATAGTTAAGTCCCTTTTCCCAACTGGCAGTCAGCTCGGGATTGAGCAGAGAACGGATCGAGAGACTGACCACATCATAGATCATCTCTCCCATCAGCGTTGGCATCAGGATCTGTGTCTTTTTGTTCAGTGCAATATATTTATTTGCCGTCAGCTTTTTCAGGATCTCCGCTCTTGTGGCGCTGGTTCCGATCCCACAGCTCTTAATCTGAGCCCTCAGTTCTTCATCCTCAATTAACTGTCCGGCATTTTCCATCGCCAGTATCATAGAACCCGAATTGTAACGTTTGGGCGGCGATGTTTCACCCTCTTTTATCTGAAGCCCTTTTACCGGAAGGATATCGCCCTTTTTCAGTCCGGCAAGCTCAGTCAGGAACGCCTCGTCGCCTTTGACATCTTCTTCCTGCTCTTCTTCCTCTTCCTTTTTGTCGGAAAATGATGTTCCCTTTCTGTCAGCCGGATTGCCGGCCACCTTAAAATATCCCTCCTCCAGCAGTACGCGGAAATTCGAGAAAAATTTCTCCCGGTGTTCACCGTTTTCCATCTCCAGCACCAGGCTGATTTTCTGATAGACAGCCGGCGGATAAAAAATACTTAAGAATCTCCGCACAATAGCTGCATACACGCCAAAGGAATGCCCCTTAAGGCTGCCCAGGGCAGAAAGACCCTGACCGGTCGGAATAATAGCATAGTGATCCGTGATCTGCTTATCATTGACATATCGTGTCCGGGACAGTCCCTGATAACTGCCATTTGCAAGGATCTCGGCCGCAAAGGGTGCAGCCGGTCCAAAGTTTTTCAGTCCCCTGATATTTTTCTGTATCTCTTTTGCCACGGCAGTGGAAAGAACTCGGGCATCCGTTCGCGGATAAGTGACCAATTTTTTTTCATATAATTCCTGCACGATGCGTAGCGTCTCATCCGGACTGATCTTGAACATTCTTGAGCATTCATTCTGAAGCTCAGCAAGATTGTACAGAAGCGGAGGATTTTTTTTCTCCTTCCTGCGCTCCGCGGTACAGACAGAAGCCTGCAGAGGCTGATTCCTGCACAGATCAGTGACCAGCGCCTCCGCATCTTTTTTCTCTTTATAACCGTTTTCCCTGTACATCTTCGGAGACTGAAACCAAGCAGAGCCTTCCACTGCCCGGAATTCTCCTTCGAACTTATGTCCGCCGCAGTCCAATGTATTCAGAACCCGGTAAAACGGCGTCTTAACAAACTGACGGATCTCTCTCTCCCTGCGGACAATCATCCCCAGCACACAGGTCATCACGCGGCCCACAGAGACCACGCAGTGCCGCTCTCCCAGATAATTAGAAATGGCATTTCCGTATTTGAGCGTCAGGAGACGTGAAAAATTAATCCCCATCAGATAATCTTCCTTGGCCCGCAGATAGGCAGATTCAGCCAGATTATCATAGGCGGAAATGTCTTTTGCGGTCTGAATCCCGCGCAGGATCTCCTCTTCTGTCTGTGAATCAATCCACACTCTTTTCTGAACTTTATCTTTTATGCATGCCATCTGGGCAACAAGACGGTAAATGTATTCTCCCTCGCGTCCGGAATCAGTGCAGACATAAATCACATCCACATCTTTGCGATTTAAAAGCCCTTTGACAATCCCGAACTGTTTCTTTACGGAAGGAATGACCTCGTAAAGAAATATTTCAGGAATAAAGGGCAAGGTATTCAGACTCCATCTTTTGTATTTTTCATCATAAACCTCTGGATAGCTCATAGTAACCAGATGACCGATGCACCAGGTCACAACGGTATGTTCCGACTCCTGATAGCCGTCATGACGCACCATATTTTCTTTCAGCGCTTTGGCAAATTCCATGGCTACACTGGGTTTTTCAGCAATATAAAGGGACTTCCCCATCCAATTCCTCCATCGTTTAGACACGGTCTAAATTTCCTGTTTGAAAAAGGCTTTTCAAATGATGCAGCCTTCTGCAACATAAAAAGGCTGAAACGGCGAAAACCGCATCAGCCCTATTATACGTTATCCTGTTTCAGTTTTGCAAGTTATTTTGCCTGAATGTATCCCTGAGCTGTCAGAGTCTCAGCACACAGAACCGCACCGCCTGCCGCTCCCCGTACAGTATTGTGAGCAAGACCGACAAACTTGTAATCGTATACCTTATCCTCACGGATACGGCCGATAGAAACACCCATGCCATGCTCATAGTCCACATCCAGCTTCACCTGCGGACGATTGTCTTCTTCACAGTACTGAATAAACTGCTTCGGAGCGCTGGGAAGATTAAGTTCCTGCGGAACACCTTTAAAGTTTACCAGACGGTCAATCAGCTCTTCCTTTGTAGGTTTCTTTCTGAACTTCACAAATACTGCCGCAGTATGTCCATTCAGAACCGGTACGCGGATACACTGACAGGTAATCACCGGTGACTCGGCCGGTTTAATCACACCATCTTCCACCTTGCCCCAGATACGCAGCGGCTCCATCTCGCTCTTCTCTTCCTCACCGCCGATATACGGAATAATATTCTCAACCATTTCCGGCCAGTCCTTAAACGTCTTGCCTGCACCTGAAATTGCCTGATAAGTACACGCAACTACCTCGTACGGTTCAAACTCTTTCCATGCAGTCAGAGCCGGTGCGTATGCCTGAATAGAGCAGTTGGGCTTTACAGCGATAAATCCGCGCGTTGTACCCAGACGCTGTTTCTGATACTTGATCACTTCAAAATGTTCCGGATTGATCTCCGGTACAACCATGGGAACATCCGGTGTCCAGCGATGCGCACTGTTATTTGAAACAACGGGAGTCTCGGTCTTTGCATACGCTTCCTCGATCTTTTTGATCTCGTCTTTCGTCATATCCACTGCGGAAAAGACAAAATCAACCGTAGATGCTACCTGCTCTACCTCGTTTACATTCATCACAACCAGTTTTTTCACTGCCTCCGGCATGGGAGTATCCATCTTCCAGCGTCCTCCCACAGCCTCTTCGTAAGTTTTTCCTGCACTTCTGGGGCTGGCAGCCACAGTCACTACTTCAAACCAAGGATGATCTTCCAGCAGTGCGATAAAACGCTGTCCAACCATTCCAGTTGCTCCTAAAATACCTACTCTCAGCTTCTGTTCCATTTTTCCAATCTCCTCTTAATTCATTCCACCGCATGTGCGCTGCTTATCGACAAGTGTACGCTTGACACGCATGGATGTCAAGCAATTTTTCAGTCTATCTGACTTTTTGCAGTAATCACCGGATGGCTTTCCAGATATTTACGCTCCGCTGCAATGGCTTTTTTCATAGCCTCCTGCCCGGGAGCCCCGATGGTAATTCTCTTTTCCACGCAGGTTTCCAGACTGATCGCATCATAGATATCCTGTTCAAATACCGGGCTGATCGCCTGATACTCCTCTAGTGTCATATCATCCAGCGCAATACCCTTATCCAGGCAGTACAACACAAGACGTCCCACAATACCATGGGCATCGCGGAACGGAACGCCGTGGTTTACCAGATAATCTGCCGCATCCGTCGCATTCGTAAAGCCCTTCTTTGCGGATGCCTCCATCACATCTTTGCGAAATTTCATTGTAGACACCATGCCGGTAAACAGAGCAATGCATCCTTTTACTGTATCCATGGCATCAAAACTCAGTTCTTTGTCCTCCTGCATATCTTTATTGTAGGCCAGCGGCAGCCCTTTCATCGTTGTGAGCAGAGACATCTGAGCACCGTAGACACGGCCGGTCTTTCCGCGGATCAGCTCGGCAATATCCGGATTTTTCTTCTGCGGCATAATGCTGCTGCCTGTGCTGTAGCTGTCGTCAATCTCAACAAAACGGTATTCATTGGAATTCCAGATGATGATCTCCTCACAGAAACGGCTCAGATGCATCATGATCGTAGACAAGGCTGACAAAAATTCAATCAGATAATCACGGTCAGAAACAGAATCCATGCTGTTGAGTGTCGGGCCGTAGAAACCAAGAAGCTGCGCCGTATATTCGCGGTCCAGCGGATATGTGGTGCCTGCCAGAGCGCCTGCGCCCAGCGGACAGTAATTCATTCTCTCATAGATATCCGACAGGCGTTGTCTGTCCCGTTTAAACATTTCAAAATAAGCGCCCACATGATGAGCCAGTGTAACAGGCTGCGCTTTCTGCAGATGAGTAAAACCGGGCATATAGGTATCCAGATTTTCCTCCATCAGCTTCAGCAGCTCTTCCAGCAGAGTTTTTAACAGTCCGTCTACCGCCTGGATCTCTGAACGGGTATAAAGACGCATATCCAGTGCCACCTGGTCATTTCTGCTGCGTCCCGTGTGCAGTTTTTTTCCGGTATCGCCGATACGGTCGATCAGATTTGCCTCTACAAAACTGTGAATATCCTCATACTTTTCTGTAATCTGCAGCGTGCCGTTCTCTACATCTGCCAGGATCCCCTTCAGGCACTGAATAATATCGTCGCGTTCCTGTTCTGCCAAAATCCCCTGCTTTGCCAGCATCGTCACATGTGCGATACTTCCCTCGATATCCTGTCTGTAAAATTTGCGGTCGAATGTAATCGACGCGTTGAAATTATAAACCAGCTGATCGGTCTCTTTTGTAAATCTGCCGCCCCAAAGCTGTGCCATATAGTATTCCTCCTTCATAATCCTCTGTGAATTAACCAAATCAGGAAAGTCCTTTGCTTCAGCTGCGAATACCTGCCTGACTTTCCTCTAAAAACCTCCGCCATTATACTATGGAAAATTGCGGAAAGTCAAATAGGTTTCACTTTTGATTTTCCCGTTCCTTTTTGGAAAAGACGCAGCCGCAGTAATTCTGCCGGTAAAGGCCATACTCTCCGGACAGCTCCACAGAGCGTTTATATCCATTTTTTTTCTTAAAATCTGACGGCAAATGACGCACCCCGTACTCTTTTTCCAGTGCCTGTCCGATTTCATTAATTTTCTGTGCGTTTTTGAGCGGACTGATGGAAAGCGTTGTCGTAAAATAATCAAATCCACGGGATGCGGCCAGCGCGGCAGCCTGTCTCATACGCAGCTCATAGCACGCAAAACAGCGCTCGCCGCCCTCCGGAATATGCTCCAGTCCGCGGACAGCCTGGTAAAATTCCTGCGGATCGTACCGCCCTTCTTCAAAATGTACCAAATGCAGCGCGGGAAGCTCACGGATCAGGCGCTGCTGTTCTTCCACCCTCTTCCTGTATTCCTCTTCGGGCGAAATATTCGGATTGTAATAAAATAACGTAATTTCAAAATGCCGGGACAGATACTCCAGCACATAACTGCTGCAGGGCGCACAGCAGCTGTGCAGCAGCAGGGAAGGCGTTTCCCCCTCCGGCAGTTTTGCGATCAGCGCATCCAGCTCTCTCTGATAATTCCTTTTCGGATGCTGTTCTGTCTGATTCATACTATCAAGCTTCCCTTCTAAAAATAAAATTAGCAATCATCCATATCATCTTGGTTTCGTGTGTCTGGATACTCTGGCCTTTCAGATATTCTTTAGGTTTGCTTCGCTATGCTTCTTACCATTCTACATGTTTACATCTAATAAAACAACTGATATTTCCGGTATTTATCGCCTGAAAGCGTGTTGGAGTTTTCTCTCCTTTCAGTATCTTTGACATGGCTACGTCTCATCACCTTGCTGTCTGTCCGTTTTCTCACCAAACCTGACATTTTTCATAAGATAGGATATAAATACGGCTAAAGGAGGCCCTTTGTGAAATCGCTGCTGGAGGTAACTCATCTTTCCTATGCCTATCACAGCATCAACGGTGAAACCTACGCCTTATCAGATCTCTCTTTTCAGATCTATGAAGGGGAATTTATTGCGATTGTCGGACCCAGCGGCTGTGGTAAATCTACGCTGCTTTCTTTAATTGCAGGACTCCTGCTCCCCGAAAAGGGCGAAATCCTTCTTGACGGAAAACCAATCCGCCAGAGCAGAACCGCTGTGGGATATATGCTTCAGAAAGATCATCTTCTGGAATGGAGAACAGTCTGTCAGAATGTTACGCTGGGGCTGGAGATCTGTCATCAGATGACAGTGCCGAACCGACTCCGCATTGAGCAGATGCTGAAAGATTACGGGCTGGATGCCTTCCGGGATGCCCGTCCCAGTCAGCTCTCGGGCGGAATGCGCCAGCGAGCCGCACTGATCCGCACACTAGCGCTGGATCCGCCGCTGCTGTTGCTGGATGAGCCTTTTTCCGCACTCGATTATCTGACCAGAATCTCTGTCTGCGACGATATTTACCAGATCATCAAAAAAGAACACAAGACAGCTCTTCTCGTTACACACGATCTCTCCGAGGCAATCAGTGTGGCAGATCGGATCCTTGTGCTAAGCGCCAGACCTGCTTTTATCAAAAAAATAATCCCGGTAACACTGTCGTTGGAAACGCGTACTCCGCTCGCCTCCAGAAATGCACCGGAATTCAAGGAATATTTCAATATGATATGGAAGGAGCTGAAATCATGCCAGGAATTTCCAGCGCCCATCAGCAGTATCTGAAGCGGCAGAAACACCGGCATTATCTGATCCGGATTACCCAGTTTTCTCTGTTTTTTCTGTTTCTGATATTCTGGGAGACTGCCGCAAGGCTTGGATGGATTGATGCATTTATTTTTTCCAGTCCAGGACGTGTTGCACATACCGCGGCCGATATGGCCGTCGATAAAAGCCTTTTTCTCCACAGCGGCGTGACTCTGCTCGAGACACTGATCAGTTTTTTCCTTACTATCATCATAGGTTTGAGTGTTTCCGTCATCCTGTGGTATTTCCGATCTGCCGCTCAGATCCTGGAACCGTACCTTGTCATCCTGAACAGCCTGCCAAAGTCTGCCCTCGCGCCTCTTCTGATCGTATGGCTGGGCGCCAATATACGCACAATCATAGTGTCCGGCATCTCCGTCGCGGTATTTGGAATGATCCTGAACCTCTATACCGGATTTCAGGAAACAGATCCCGAGAAGATCAAGCTGATCTATACGCTGCGCGGAAACAGAAAAGATGTATTATTTAGGATTATTCTGCCAGGCACCGTGCCGCTCTTTGTCAGTATTCTCAAAGTAAATATCGGACTGTGCCTTGTAGGTGTTATCATCGGGGAGTTTATCGGTTCCAGAATGGGACTGGGCTATCTGATTATCTACGGCAGTCAGACATTTCAGCTGAATCTGGTCATTACCAGTATTGTGATCCTGTGCGGTATCTCGCTGCTGCTGTATCTGATACTGGGAGCAGCGGAAAAACGATACCTAAGCGGAACGAGAACTCTTCCTGTGAGACGAAAATCCTCTCACATATGATAGGGCAAAAGTGTGCTTCGCACATCCCGCGGACCACTGACTTTCCTGTGAAATATAAAAGGAGTCTGCTAACATTAATACCACAGACCCCATTATCATTTTATTTTCTGCCGGTATGGCCAAACCCGCCTTCCCCTCGCTCTGTCTCATCCAGCTCGTCTGTCAGCTGAAATTCCAGAGGAAGAAAAGGAAGTACCACCAGCTGGGCAATCCGTTCCCCGGCCTCTATGATGCGCGGCTCATCTGTATCATTGTGAAGAGCTACTTTCAGCTCTCCGCGGTAATCCGCATCTACCACGCCCACACAGTTGGCCGGGCGCAGCCCCTGTTTGGCAGCCAGGCCGCTCCGGGCAAAGATCCCGCCAAAATATCCATCAGGAATCTCTGCAGCCAGCCCTGTGCCGACCATTACCGTCGCATGAGGTGCAACCGTGATTGTCTCCGTATCCGGACAGGCGTACAGGTCATATCCTGCCGCTTTTGCTGATCCGGAAGAAGGCAGCAATGCCTTCGGATTCAGTTTCTTAATCTGTATAATCATATTATCGTTTCCTAATCTCTAAATATTTTCTGATAGTACCACCATCGTCATATAGCAGTGTTGCTGCCAGGAGCGTCATTCAGCATGGGTTCTGTCAGTGTCAGGGGCACAGCTGCCAGAGGGATCTCCTCCTCCGCATCCGTCATCTCTGTCTCATCCGGGATCGTCAGCGTCCCATACATACAGAAGCTGGTGATCTGCTCCATGCTTCGGGAAGGATCTTTCTGCGTGCTGGCAAACAGCTGCTCCAGAAGCTCCTGGCGGCGCTTGCCCGCCTCGGAAAGTCCCTCTTCCTTCAGTGTATCCAGGTCTGCCGTATAATAATTGTTCATGGCAATCTTTCCACGCTGCAGAGAACGACTGACAGTATCATTAGGCATCTCGAAATGCATACACCAGTAATATCCCGCCTGGTAGGCGCCTCTTGCCGTGTCAGGCACATTCAGAAGATAATCATATACTCCGCGGTACCCGCTCTCCAGCTCAGCCTGAAGATAGTGAAGCTGTCCCTCTACCAGATGATAATCGTATCCGGACGCGATACACCAGTTCACCAGGTTGGAAAAACGTCCCGCATGCCACTGACAGAGACCGTAGCTTGTTCCACTGTCACCTACTGCCACAGAGGAGAACGCCGACTCACAAAGAATATTGGCCATCACGCCGCTGGCAGCTGCCTTATTCAGCCCCAGTTCCTCACGCAGAAATTCATATACTCTTGCCTCATTCTCTGACAGATCGCCCACAGGATATGCCTGAAATGTAATCAGACTCTCTCCCCAGTTGGTTACTTCTTCTTTTTCTACTGTGATGTTGATATCTTCCAGGTACTGTCCTGTCTGCTTCGCTACATCGGTGATCTCTTCCAGTTCGCCCAGTCCCGTATCAGTATTACCGGTATTGCCGGTCCCTTTTCCTGCTTCCGGCCCGGATGTGGAACCGTCATCCTCCTCCATCACGCCATTTTCATCTTCCAGGATCAGATCATCAAACGCCTCCTCGTTGGAAACAGGCGCATCTGTATCACTGTCCGTGTCTGGTCCCTCTGTCTGAGAGGAATTGTCTCCGGAATCAGTCTCTGTCTCATCCGCAGGGTCTGCAACCACAGTATCGCTCAGTACGGCATCGGAGTCATCCTCATGTACCTCTGCGGTCTCGTCAGCTGAACTTTCCGCTGACATTTGCTGTAATTCTTCTGCCGCAGCCGGTACGGTACTCATGCCCGTCATAACCGCTGCCGCCAGAAACCAGGCCAAATACTGCTTTTTTTTCATGTTTGGTTTTACTCCTTCCGTTATGCTGTATGCTCTCTATTTTAATGCGAAAACTGGCTGTTGTAAAGTCCTGCATAAAATCCATTCTGTTTCATCAGTGTTTCATGGGTACCCTGCTCAATAATCCGGCCTTCTTTCATAACCAGGATCAGATCTGCCTCGCGAATTGTGGAAAGGCGGTGCGCCACAATAAAGCTCGTGCGTCCCTCCATCATCGTTGCGAATGCTTTCTGGATCCGGATCTCCGTTCTTGTATCGATAGAAGAAGTAGCCTCGTCCAGAATCAGCATGGGTGGAAGACACAGCATAACTCTCGTAATACACAGCAGCTGCTTCTGTCCCTGGGAGAGGCTTCCCCCATCTTCTGTAATTACCGTATCATATCCGTTCGGAAGACGTTTGATAAAGCTGTGCGCATGGGAAGCCTTTGCAGCCGCAATGATCTCTTCCTCCGTTGCATGAGGCTTGCCCATACTGATATTCTCCCGTATCGTTCCCGAGCGCAGCCAGGTCTCCTGAAGCACCATTCCGTAGCCGGCCCGCAGGGAATGTCTGGTCATATCTCTCACATCCACACCTGACACGCTGATGGATCCCTGTTTGACATCGTAAAAACGCATCAACAGATTGATCAGAGTCGATTTTCCGCAGCCGGTAGGTCCTACAATGGCAATTCTCTGTCCCGGCTTTACTTTCAGATTAAAATCTTCAATCAGTTTCTGATCCGGCAGATAGGAAAAATACACATGGTCGGCATTCACGCTTCCATCCGGATCTGTCATAATGACTGCGTCCTCCTGATCCGGGATTTCAGGCGTCTCTTCAATCAGTTCCAGCACCCGAGCCGCACATGCAAGCGCGTTCTGCAGCTCCGTCACGACTCCTGAAATCTCATTAAATGGTTTCGTATACTGGTTGGCATAGCTTAAAAATGATATCAGCTGTCCGACAGAAATCCGTCCGCGGACTGCCTGGAGTGCTCCGAACACACCCACTGCTGCGTATACCATGGAATTGACAAAACGGGTACACGGGTTTGTGAGAGAAGAATAAAATGTTGCTTTCATGGAACAGTCCTGAAGTCGTCCGTTGATCTCGTCAAAACGATCCTGCGCTTCCTCTTCATAGCCAAATGCCCGCACAATTTTCTGGTTGCCGATCATTTCATCAATTAGCGCTGTCTGCTCTCCCCTTGTCTCAGACTGTTTTCGGAACATACTGTAGGTACGTCCTGCGATAAATGCAGCCACCAGCAGAGAAAGTGGGGTAAGAACAATGACCACTACCGTAATCAGCGGACTGATCGTCAGCATAAAAAGCAGTGTTCCTGCAATGGTAATCACCCCTGTAAAAAGCTGGGTAAATCCCATCAGGAGACCGTCCGAGAACTGATCCACATCGGCGATAATTCTGCTGACTACCTCGCCATATGGATGGCTGTCTATATACTGAAACGGCAGAATCTGAATCCGGTTAAAGGCATCCTGACGCATATCGCGGATCACGTTGTAGCTGATTTTATTGTTGCATACATTCATCAGCCACTGAACCACTCCGGTAAGCAGGATCAGCACTGCCATCTTCTCAAGAATTGACAGCACCGCAGCAAAATTGACATTTCCCTTTCCTACAATCTCATCTACCGCATCCCCGATCAGGATCGGATTGTACAGTGTCAGCACTACAGACACAGCGGCACACAGCACAGACAGTACAAGATAGAGACGGTAATGCCTGATATAGCTCAGCACTTTTTTCAGTGTTTTTATCTGCTTCTGTGATTCTTTCTGATCTCTTTTTCTGCTCATTGTGCCGCACCTTCTTTCGGAAATTGTGAATAATAGATCTCCTGGTAAACCTCGCAGTTTTTCAGTAATTCCTCATGCGTGCCGATGCCCACGGCAGCTCCGTCATCCAGCACAATAATCTGGTCTGCATACTGGATGGAAGAAGTCCTCTGAGATACGATAAACACGGTAGGATTGTCCGGCATATCCCGGATTGCCCTGCGCAGCTTTGCATCCGTAGCAAAATCCAGTGCGGAAGCGCTGTCATCAAGAATCAGAATCTGCGGATGGCCGGTCAGTGCCCGGGCAATCGTCAGTCTCTGCCTCTGTCCGCCGGAAAGATTCTTGCCCCCCTGTTCCAACATGGTCTGAAGGCCCTTTTCCTTGGCATCTACAAACTCTTTTGCCTGAGAAATCTCAAGTGCCTGCCGGATCTGCTCTTCTGTTGCATTTTTATCTCCCCAGCGCAGGTTCTCTTCAATCGTACCGGCAAACAGCACTGCTTTCTGTGGCACAACACCGACCATCCGGTTCAGGGCCTCCTGTGTATACTCCCCGATCGGATAACCGTTCAGACGCACTTCCCCGGCCGTCGCATCATAAAAACGGGGGATCATATTGACAAGAGACGACTTGCCGGCTCCTGTGCCGCCGATAATGCCGATCGTCTCCCCGTGCTTTGCTGTAAAACTGAGATCGGAAATCGACTCATCACCTGCATCCCTGTATTTCAGACTTACGTGGGAAAACTCCACAACGGGCACATCATGCACGGACGCAGCCTCCTCCCTGGAACCATAGCTCATACTCGAATCGATCTCAAATACAGACTGGATCCGGTTGCCGCAGGCCACTGCCTTTGTAATGGAGATAATCAGATTGGCCATCTTGATCAGTTCAACCAGGATCTGTGACATATAGTTGATCAGTGCCGTCAGTTCTCCCTGTGTAATGGAGCCTGTATCAACCTGAAACGCACCGCTCCAGATCAGCGCCACAATGCCGCCGTTGATGATAATATAAGTCACCGGATTCATCAGTGCGGAAACTTTTCCGGCAAACAGCTGTATCTTGTTGAGTGCTTCTGTGCTCTCTTTGTATTTTTCAATCTCGTCTTCCTGCTGGTTAAATGCACGAATAACCCGAGCGCCGGTCAGGTTTTCTCTTGTACTGCCCAGCACTCTGTCCAGGCGATTCTGCACTTTTTTGTACATGGGAATGTTAAACAGCATAATGCCGAACACCACGACACACAGCAGCGGAATAATCACAACAAATACCAGTGCCGCTCTTGCGTTGACAGTAAACGCCATGAGCATGGCTCCAAAAACCACAAAAGGCGAGCGCAGCAGCAGGCGAAGCGTCAGGTTCACTCCGTTCTGTACCTGATTCATATCGCTGGTCATCCGTGTAATCATGGCGGATGTGCCAAGTACATCAATCTCAGTATAGGAAAGTCCCTGAATATGTCCAAACAGAGCACTCTTGATTTTGGTTACGAACCCTACGGCAGCCTTCGCTGAAAAATACTGCGCTGTTACGGAACACAGCAGCCCGATCAGTCCCAGCGCCACCAGAAGAAATCCCATCTGATAGATGTAGATCCGGTTATTGTTGCCGATGCCTCTGTCAATGATGGCCGCAACTACCAGAGGTACAAACAGTTCAAAAGAAGCCTCCAGCATTTTAAACAGCGGAGCCAGCACACATTCCTTTTTATAGGACTTCATATAAATTAATAATTTGCGCAAAATGAAACCTCCAAATGTCCTGACATGTGTTAAAAAATCTGTTCTGAATTATGCATTTGTCAGTGAATAAACATCGCATCGCCAAATGAGAAGAAACGGTATTTTTCTTTCACTGCTTCCTCATAGGCGGCAAGAATATGTTCTTTTCCCGCCAGCGCAGATACCAGCATTACGAGCGTAGACTCCGGCAGATGAAAATTTGTGATGAGTGCATCTACAACCTTAAACTGATAACCTGGATAGATAAAAATATCCGTCCATCCGCTGCCGGGGCGCAGCATACCGTTTTCATCCGCTGCCGACTCCAGTGTCCGACAGCTCGTGGTGCCCACCGAGATAATCCGTCCGCCATTTTTGCGGGTATCATTAATCAGCCGGGCAGCTTCTTCCTGAATCATATAAAACTCACTGTGCATATGATGCTGCGTCACATCGTCCACCTTTACAGGGCGAAATGTTCCAAGCCCCACGTGCAGTGTGACCTCTGCGATTTTCACACCCTTTTCACGGATCTGCTCCAACAGCTGCGGTGTAAAATGAAGTCCGGCTGTAGGTGCCGCCGCTGACCCGTCATATTTGGCATAGACAGTCTGATAACGGTTCTTGTCTTTCAGCTGATGGGTGATATAAGGAGGAAGAGGCATCTGACCCAGCTGATCCAGAATTTCCTCAAAAATTCCTTCATAGGTGAAACGGATCAGACGGTTGCCGTCTTCCACCACATCAGTCACTTCTCCCATCAGAAGACCGTCTCCGAAAGAAATCTGCGTACCCGGCCGGCATTTCTTTCCCGGTTTTACCAGAGTCTCCCAAACATTATCCTCTTTTCTTTTCAGGAGAAGCACTTCAATCTTGGCATCTGTACCCACA
>CAKRNX010000049.1 GCA_934371475.1 uncultured Lachnospiraceae bacterium | reverse complement strand
TGTGACGGCTCTCAAATCCCGGAAGCGCATAATTGGAGATCTCATATCGGTGCATACCCTCCTGCATCAGGAGACGCTCCGTGTCATAGTACATCTGCCGTTCCTCGTCCTCTCCCGGCAGCGGCGGCCAGCATCTGCCATTCTCTCTTGGCGTCTGACCCGGCATATCCTTTCCCTTTCCAGACAATGCAAGTCTGTCTGCCTCTGTACCTTCCCCACAGCTTCCATTCCGCTGATCTTCCTGCTCCCCGTAAATTTGATAAAATGGCGTTCCTTCCTCTATCATCAGGCTATAAGCGGAAATATGATCCGGCGAAAGATCCAGCACCCGTTCCAGCGTCTCTCGCCAGGAAGCGGCTGTCTGCCCCGGCAGAGCCGACATCAGATCAATATTAATGTTCTGAAATCCCGCTGCCCTGGCCTGCCTGTAGTTTTCCACAAACTGTTCCCATGTATGGATCCTTCCGAGCAGCCGCAGTTCTTCATTGACCGCGGACTGAAGCCCGATGCTCAGCCTGTTGATGCCGCAGGAACGGTAAGAAGAAAGTCTGTCCTCTGTCAGCGTCCCCGGGTTGCACTCGATCGTACACTCCGCGCTTCTTCCGCCGGATGGATCCTTATCCCAGTATGGAAAATGCTCATAAAGCTGCTCCATGACGGCTTCTATGAACTCTCCTTTCAGCAGTGACGGGGTGCCTCCTCCAAAAAAGACGCTGCGCACCTGATATTCATCCACCGGCTCAAATCGCCGGATCTCCTCTGCCAGTCTGGCCACATATCTCTCTGCCGTCCTGGCATCTGTCGGTGCAGAGAGGAAATCACAGTAATTACATTTGCGGACACAAAAGGGGATATGCAGATATATCCCCAGTGGTTTTTGTTTCATATTATTATTTATATTATAATTTGTGATGTGATTCATAGTATGCTTTCTATTACTCTGTGTCATTTCACTGTATTTACTCTCGCCGACGCTTCCATGATTATACAGATTACAATATCTCAGAGAACAAAAGTGTGCTTTGGCAGCACAACTTTTGTTCCGCGCGCGAGCAGGCTTCTTCTCTGCGAGCTGCGCAGTCTACACTCCGTTTCGGTCGGCATTCTTACTGCAAAGTGAGAGTCATCTCACATCTGATCGTTCACTCAGTTTCCTGTTCAGTTTCCGGTAAATGTGTTCCTGAAACCATGGCTCTGTGGACGCATTCACCGCATCCTGCAGCGTAAACCATGCCACCGCCCGGTTTTCATCCGGATTCCTGTGCAGAGGATCTTCTTCTCGTGCCTTCAGCAGATATGTTACATTCAAATGCAGATGCGAAGATACGTACTCTCCGCGCTTCCAGTGTCCGTCTACCGTGAGACATTCCAGTGAAAAAATCCGGCTGCAAACCGGCTCTACTCTCACCAGCCCGCTCTCTTCTCTGACTTCCCGCAGTGCCACTCCCAGAAGATCTGTCTCACCGTCTGCATGTCCTCCCAGCCACGCCCAGGAATCATACAGGTTGTGGTACGCCATCAGCACTTTGCTGCGATTCTGATTGATCACCCACGCTGATGCTGTCATATGAGCGATTTTGTTCTGCCTTGTAAAAATATCCGGCATTCCTTTCAGGCATTGCAAAATCAACTGTCTGTCTTTCTGCTCCTGCTCATTGTATGGAACATAAACCTTCAGCTGTCTTTCCAATTCTTCTGTCCCGTTCTGCATCACTTCAGCGATCCCCCCTCTTTCTTACCTATCTCTGTTTCTCGTCCCCAAAAGCCGGGCAATCGTCACTCTTCGTACTGTTTTTCCAGCACTGATATTCACCTCTATATTATTTTGTGCCGAATCTTCCAGGCCCGACTTATCGTTGTATTCTATCACTTCTGACAAAAAACAGCAACATTCTTTGCAGCTAAACAGATAAAATCTCTATTTTAGAAAACTGCGGTGTATATGAGAAATTTAACAATTATACACGGGGAAGTTCTGCCTGTTTTTTACCAGATCTGCTGGATACCGCAAAGCAAGTCAAACAGATCGTCGGACTCCAGAGCGTGTCCGGAAAATTATTTTCAGGCACGCTCCAGCATATTTTCAATAAAAATCCCGTATCCTCTCGTGGGATCCTGCACAAATACATGAGTCACCGCTCCTACGATCCGTCCGTTCTGGATAATCGGGCTGCCGCTCATCCCCTGCACAATTCCTCCCGTTTTTTCCAGCAGTTTCTCATCCGTCACCCGGATCACCATTCCTTTATTGACCTCTTTTTTATTCAGATCTACATTTTCAATCTCTATGGCATACTCTTTTACAATCCCGTCCACGCAGCAGCGGATCATCGCCTCTCCTCTCTGCACCTCCTGTTTATATGCCATTTCCATCAGTTTTCCCTGTTCCATAACCTGACGGTTTTCTGATGTCCCGTAAATACCTGTGTATCTGTTTTCTTCGATGCTTCCCAGCAGCGACCCATCGTGATAATGAATGATCCCGGCCAGTTCTCCCGGACTGCCTTTCTCTCCTTTGACCACCGACACCACATCCGCCTGATAAAGCTTTCCCTGTTTCATAGACAGCAGCGTACTGGTATCCACATCGCTGATCCCATGTCCCAGTGCCCCGAAATTTCCTTTCTCATCCGTATAAGTCAGCGTCCCCACACCCTGTGCATCGCTGCGCACCCAGATCCCGGCCCGGTACTGATGCTCCTGCGTCTGCACCGGTACGATACTGAGGTCTATCTTTTTCCCATCACGCAGCACCTGAAACTCCATCTGCCGCCCGCCGGATGCATTGATACATTCCACCAGCTCTTCCTTATCCTTCAGCGACTTTCCGTTAACACCGATAATATAATCCCCCGTCTCCATGATATGTTCTGCCGGCTCATACATATGTCCGTCTGCTCCCCGGATCTGACCGGTGCCAATCACCAGCACTCCGTCTGTCTCCAGATAAATTCCCACCGGAAATCCTCCTGCGTATACCGACTGCCGCTCTACTGCTTCTACCTGCACTGTTTTCAGCGGGATCACGCCGAGCAGAGAACAGCGGATCTGACTTCTGCTCTGATGCAGCTGATCCTGTGGAATATCAGAAGCCCCGCTGCTGCCCGCCTCCACTGCTTCTTCCTCAATCAGAGCGTTCAGTGGTTCCTGAAATACTGCCCGGATACTGCTGCCTTCCTCTACGAGGATCTGATCAGGCACCTGGTTTTTCAGATAAAGATATCCGGCTGTCAGGAAACCGGCCAAACTCAATGCCAGCATAATGATTACTAATCTTCTGTATTTCTGATGTCCCGTCACATTTCCACATCCTTTCCCTGTAAACTGAGCAAAAGTGTGCTTCGCACACCCCGCGAACCACTGCTTTGACAGCACAGCTTTTGTTCCGCGCGCGAGCAGGTTGCGTTAGCAACACGCTTCTTCTCTGCGAGCTGCGCATGCTGCCGGAGGCTTTTTCTTTCACAGGACGCAATTTCCTGTGAAAAAACAAAAGTGTGCTTCGCACCTCCCGCGGACCACTGCTTTGGCAGCACAGCTTTTGTTCCGTGCGCGGCAGACTGCGCACAAAAAAACCACAGAACAGGATTATCATGTCCCGCTCTATGGTTTAGTATGTGAAAATCTGACTATTCCACTCTAGTATTTTTTTGTCCTTTCTGCCAATTCTTTCATTTCTCCGGCACTTGCGCGGACAGACTCCGTGATCTCTACGCCGCCGAGGATCCGCGCCAGCTCCGCAATGCTCTCCTGTCTGTCAAGCTCCCGCACGGACGTCACGGTTTCTTCCGACTCCGTGTGTTTTTCGATCGCCAGATGCGTATCCGCCATCGCCGCAATCTGCGCCAGATGCGTGATACAGATCACCTGATGCGTTCTGGCAATGACTGCCATTTTTTCTGATACCTTCTGAGCCGTCCTGCCGCTGATACCGGTATCAATCTCATCAAAAATCAGTGTGCCGATCTGATCCTGCTCTGCCATCACCGATTTGATCGCCAGCATGATCCGGGACAGCTCTCCGCCGGATGCCACCTCCTGCAGCGGCCGCAGCGGCATACCGGGGTTTGTGGAAATCATAAAGCACACCTGATCCAGCCCGCTGCCGTTCGGCTCTTCCATCCGTTCAAACGCCACCTCAAACCGCACATCCAGGAAGTTTAACTCCTCCAGTGAGATCCTGATCTTTTCTGCCAGCTCTGCTCCGTATTTTTTCCGTATCGCAGAAATCTTTTCCGCCACATCAAACAGTCTGGATCTGCACTCTTCTTTTCTGGCCTGCACGCCCTGCAAATACGTTTCATAATCCGTCAGCTGATTTAGTTTTTCCAGTTTCTGACGCTGGTATTCAAAAATTTCTTCGACAGTAGAACCATATTTGGATTTCAACCGGTTAATCTGATCCAGCCTCTGTGAAATCCGGTAAAACTCCTGCTCATCGTAAGAAAAATCGTCCATGTATCCGGAAATGCTCCGATCAAAATCCCCGATCAGATCCTCGATCTGAAGCAGTTCCTGGTACAGCCCTTCCAGAGCTTTGTCATACTCTGTCACCTGACCAATGCCCCGCACCGCTCTTCCTACCAGATCACCGATCCCTGACTCGTATCCGGTCAGCTGTCTGGCCTGCGCCAGCGCTTCCGCAATTTTCTGGCCGTGAGACATGCGGGCGTACTCGGCTTCCAGCTCCTCATCCTCACCAACTCTTAATCCCGCCGCTTCGATCTCATCAATCTCAAACTCCAGAAAATCAATCTGTTTTGACCGGTCCGCGCCTTCTGCCAACGCCTGCTCCAGCTCCCGACAGATACTATGATATTCCCGGCTGATCCTCTCACATTCCGGCAGCAGCTCTTTTAATTCTGCCCCGGCAAACTCATCCAGGATCCGCAGATGATGTTTCGGATAGAGCAGCGACTGATGCTGATGCTGCCCGTGAATATCAATCAGGCCCGAGGCAAGCTCCCGGATCAGAGAGATATTTACCGTCTCACCGTTAATCCTGCTGATACTGCGCCCTTTCTGATATTTTCTGGAAATCACAACCTGCCCGTCCTCCATCGGGATCTGAAGCTGCTCCAGCTTCTGTCTCACCTGCGGGCTGTCCGTGGCAAAATTCAGTTCCACCAGCGCATAATCCGCTCCCTCCGGCACGTAATCCCGAAAATTTCCGGTTCCAAGCGCCACATTGACCGAACCGATCACGATTGATTTTCCTGCGCCGGTCTCACCTGTGATAATATTCAGGCCGGGGCCAAAGAACACTTCTTCTTCCCTGATCAGCGCCATATTTTTTACATGTAAACTCAGCAACATAATCTTACCCTGTATTCTCTCCCAGTTACACTCCATTCCGGTCGGCGCAAAACCATTGTCCACCGGACAATGTGCGCCCTGCCGCAGGCTGTCCAATCCACTGCTAAAACACCCTGCTCTGTTTCACTAATTTCCTACAATTTTGCGGATCTTATCCATCACATGCGGCGTATCGTCCACTGTGTGAAGCGCACACATGATTGTATCATCCCCGGCAATGCAGCCTGCCACTTCCGACCAGTGCATCGCATCCAGCGCAGCCGCCACCGCCATAGCCATGCCGGACACGGTCTTAACAATCAGAATATTCTGAGCCATATCCATAGACACAAAACCCTCCCGCAGCACTCTCAGATACCGCTCATTCATTCCGATCCCGCCATTCTGCATCACAGCATATTTCTGTTTTCCCCCGCTGAGTGCGATCTTCGTCAGCTTCAGCTCCCGGATATCTCTCGACACTGTGGCCTGCGTCACCCGAAATCCTTCTTTATTCAGATATTCTGCCAGCTCTTCCTGTGTCTCAATATCGTATCTGCTGATCAGATCTATAATTTTTGCATGTCTCCCTACTTTCATATCAACCTCCGTCCTCTTATGGTGCGCCAATCCCATCTTTCCGATCGTCCTGTCAGTTCATCTTCTTTCTGAGGATCTCCACAAAGCTTGTGTTATTGATCTTGATAAGCTGTGTTTTTCTGCTGCTTTTTGTGATGCGAATCACATTACCCAGATTCAGCTTGACTGAGGTATCCCCGTCAAACGTGGCCTCCGCCCCCTCGCTGTCCAGGAGATGATCCCCGCCCAGTTCCACCGCAATCTCCACGTCATCCGGCAGCACAATTGTCCTGGAATTTAATGTGTGCGGCGCAATGGCTGTCAGCAGCATCAGCGATGCGTTGGGAGCTACAATCGGTCCCCCCGCAGACAGGCTGTATCCTGTGGAACCCGTGGGCGTGGAAATGATGATCCCGTCCGCACGGTACGCACACAGAAATGTTCCGTCCACGTAGATATTAAAATCTACCACACGTAGCCGTCCACGCCTTCCGATCACGATATCATTCAGAGCCAGATCCTCCATCAGCTTTTTACTGTGATGCCAGGCGGCTCCCCGGATCATCATCCGCTCTTCAATCGTAAAATCTCCCGAAATCAGACGATCCAGCGCAAAACGGATATTCTGATGCTCAATCTCTGCCAGATATCCCAGCGTCCCCATGTTGATGCCAAGCAGAGGCAACCCCGTATCCACCAGATCCCTGGACGCCTGCAGCAGCGTACCGTCTCCGCCAAGGACAAGCACGCACTCCACATCTGCCGGGATCCTCGATGCATCGGTATATTTCGCCTGGCGCAGACCGCTCTCCTCTTCGCACGCCGCAGGACGGCTCTTGGCGCCGTCCTGCACATAGCATATTTTTCCTTTTTCTTCCAGATAATTTCTGATCATATCTGTAGTCGTATGTTCAGGATCCTTATCATGATTGGTAATAATATAAAATTTATCCATTGTTCTATTCCAACTCAGTTTCCGGCTCCATTCTTTTCACTCGGTTTATCCAGCGCTCCGTGGGCCTCGGCCACCACCTGTTCCACAGAAAACGGCATCTGGCTGCACTCCGTCTCCTCCGGCCGTTTCTGCATCCACAGCAGATATTCAATATTTCCTTCCGGCCCCTTGATCGGCGAAAACTCCAGCCCCTTTGTATCCAGATGAAGCGTATGTGCGAAATCAATCACTTTCTCAATCACTTCCCGGTGAACCGCCGGGTCACGCACCACACCCTTTTTTCCTACCTTTTCCCGTCCCGCCTCAAACTGGGGCTTGATCAGGCTTACAATCTCGCCGTCCTCCGCCAGCAGCTCACGCACCGGTCCCAGCACCTTTGTCAGGGAAATGAAGGAGACGTCAATAGAGACAAATGCCGGACTTTCCGCGATATCTTCCGGTGTCACATAACGAATATTTGTCTTTTCCATACACACGACGCGTGGATCATTGCGCAGCTTCCAGTCCAGCTGACCATGTCCTACATCCACAGAATATACCTTAACTGCGCCGTTTTGCAGCATACAGTCTGTAAAGCCTCCGGTAGAAGCTCCTACATCCATGCATACTTTTCCTTCCAGCGCCACACCAAAACGGCTCATGGCCTTCTCCAGCTTCAGACCGCCCCGGCTCACATATTTTAACGTATTTCCTCTGACTTCCAGGTTCACTGCCGGGTCAAACATTGTCCCCGCCTTGTCCTCCTTCTGACCGTCCACATATACCTGTCCGGCCATGATCACAGCTTTTGCCTTCTCTCTGGAGGCAGCCAGCCCTTTCTGCACCAGAAGTATGTCTAAACGTTCTTTCATAATTACCCTATTCCTCCTGCATACCCACATACTCCGCAATAATACGCTTTACTACTGAATCCGCATCGATGCAGGTCTCTTTCCTGAGCACATCGACATTTCCGTGCTCCACATAATCATCCGGCAGCGTCACATTAATCACGCACACACTCACTCCGACATCATTGAGATACTCCAGCACCTTATCGCCAAATCCGCCGCTGCGCACATTTTCTTCCATTGTCACAATCAGACTGTGTTCACTGGCGACCTGCCCCAGCAGTTTCTCATCCAGCGGCTTCACAAACCGCGCGTTGATCAGTGAGCAGCTGTATCCGAGATCTCTGAGTCTGCTGCGCACTTCTGCGGCAGTCTTTACCATGCTGCCCACAGCCAGCAGCGCGATCCCTCGCTCATCGTAAAGGATCTCTCCACGCCCCATCTCAACCGGAGCCCGAAACTCCTGCAGCCCGTCGTACGCTTCTCCTCTTGGATAACGGATCGCCACCGGTCCATCACAGCTGATGGCAAATTTCAGCATATCTGATAATTCCCATTTGTTTTTAGGCGCCATCACACACATGTTGGGAATCATGGAAAAATAGGACAGGTCAAAAATACCCTGATGAGTCTCACCGTCACTGCCCACCAGTCCTGCCCGGTCGACAGCAAAAATCACGTGCAGTTTCTGGATACAGACATCATGAATCATCTGGTCAAACGCTCTCTGAAAGAACGAAGAATACACAGCAACCACCGGGATCGCACCTGCCACCGCCATACCGGCTGCAAACGTCACAGCGTGTTCTTCTGCAATCCCCACATCATAAAAACGGTTGGGATACATATTCTTGAAACGCTTCAGGCCTGTCCCATCGGGCATGGCCGCCGTGATGGCCACAAGTCTCGGTTCCCTGGCTCCCATCTTGCACATGACAGTAGAAAACACATCCGTATAATTAGCCTTGCGCTTCTTTTTCTTCGGAAGTCCCGTCTCAATATCAAAAGGTTCCGCCCCATGGAAGCGTGCCGGATGTTTCTCCGCCGGCAGATAGCCTTTTCCTTTCTTTGTCTTTACATGGACAACCACCGCGCCGCTGACTTTCTTTGCCTCCTGAAATACTCTCACCATCTGCGAGATATTGTGTCCGTCCACCGGCCCGAGATATTTGATGCCCAGATCTTCAAAAAACATCCCCGGAATAATCATCTGCTTGATCCCATTTTTGGTCATCCGGATCCGCTCCACCATACGGCCGCCGTACACCGGTATTCTGCTCAGTGTATTCTCCAGACCGGCCTTCAGCCCGGTATAGGCGTCCGCCGTTCTCAGGCTGCTCAGATACGCAGACAGTCCCCCTACATTTTCTGAGATCGACATCTCATTATCATTCAGAATAATAATAAAATTTGTCTTTAACTGAGCGGCATTGTTCAGCGCCTCATAAGCCATACCGCCGGTCAGAGAACCGTCACCGATCACGGAAATCACAGAATAGCTACATCCCATCAGATCTCTTCCCCTGGCATAGCCCAGTCCCGCGGAAATTGATGTGGAACTGTGTCCTGTATTGAACGCATCGCAGGCGCTCTCATTGCGTTTTGGAAATCCGCTCATGCCGCCGTACTTTCTCAGCCCGTCAAAGCCATCGCGCCGTCCGGTCAGGATCTTGTGTGTGTAGGACTGGTGCCCCACATCCCAGATAATCTTGTCTTCCGGCAGCGAAAAAGCCAGATGCAGCGCCATCGTCAGCTCCACCACCCCTAGATTGGATGCCAGATGGCCGCCTGTCACGCTGATTTTTTCAATCAGAAACTGTCTGATCTCGGCAGCCAGCAGCGACAGCTCTTCCTTATCAAGTTTTTTAATGTCATTCACCTGATTTATCTTTTCCAGTACCATCCCATTACCTTCTCTGTCTGTGTATTTGCTCTCAGTTATTTCTATGGATCAGCGAAACAATCAGTTCTCTGAGGAACTCATCCCGGCACGGCAGTGCATCCAGTCTCTCCAGCGCCCTTGCCGAGATCGTCTCAACCTCTTTTGCCGCCTGATCCAGCCCTTTTATCGTCACATAAGTCGTCTTATGGTTTTTCTCATCACTTTTAATCGGTTTGCCCAACGTCTGTATGTTTCCTGTTATATCCAGAATATCATCCTGAATCTGGAATGCCAGTCCCACATCCCCGGCAATCTGTTCTACCTGACTGATACAGTCGTCATCCGCCCCGGCCAGGATTGCCCCGATCATCATGGAAGCCTCAATCAGTGCACCGGTCTTGAGCTGATAAATAAAATCCAGCTGTTCTTTTGATATGGGTTTCCCTTCCATCTCCACATCTACCGACTGGCCTCCGATCATTCCATGGATCCCGGTCTTGCCTGCCAGCACAGCCAGCGCCCGACCAAGTCCCGGATTGTCCGGCTCGATGAAAAACGCCTTGGCTACCGTCTCATACGCATAATTGAGCAGACCATCGCCCGCCAGGATCCCCATGGCTTCGCCGTATACTACATGGGTCGTCTTGCGTCCTCTGCGGTACTCATCATTATCCATCGCCGGCAGGTCATCATGGATCAGCGAGTGGGTATGAATCATCTCCATTCCTGCCATAAAAGGCTCGATCACCTGACTTCTGCCGCCAAACATCTCATATGTTTTCATCATCAGCAACGGACGCAGCCGCTTTCCACCCGCCAGCATACTGTAGTTCATGGCCTCCAGAAGCGTCTTCTGAAATCCCTCTTCTGCCGGAAGATACTTACGGACTGCAGTCTTTACTCTGGCCACATTCTCTTTCAGCTGTTCCTCAAAATTCATGCAAGTCACCCTCCTCATCCATCACCAGTACCTTCTTTTCTACTCTGTCGATCTTTTCGCCGCACAGTTTCAGCAGTTCCATTCCTTCCTGATAGATCCGAAAGGAATCCTCCAGAGAAGTATTGCGGTCTTCCAGCGCGGTAATTACCTGATCCAGCTTCTTAAGCCCTTCTTCCACGGTCAGTTCGTGTTCTCTGTGTTCTTCCGGCATTTCTTCTTTTTTCCTCTTTTTACTCACGCTCTGCCCCTTCCGGGACTTCTGCGTACATGCTGTCTCCGGATCAAACACTCTTTCCTCTCCCATCTGTCATTCCTCCGATCTATCCGTTCAAGAATGCCCCGGCATTCTGACGTCCTCTACCCGGGCATCCACCCGGCCGTCTGCCAGATAAACCCTGATCTGTCTGCCTTTGTCTGTTTCGGACGCACGGGTAATCCTCCTGCCCTGTCCGTCTGTCACAAAGGCCATGCCCTGCTCCAGCTTGGCCAGCGGGGACAGTCCCTTCATCCGCTCGATATCCAGAAGCAGCTGCATCCTGCACTCTCTGATGCGCTCCTGCATTGCCTGGCGCAGCGCATCCTCTCTCTGTGCAAGCTCCTGCCTCTGCCACGCTGCCTGCTGCTGCGGGCTGAATACCCGCAGTCTAGCCCGGTACAATGCCAGCTGTCCGCGGCGCTCTCGGATCTGCTGTTCCATACCATTTTGCAGTCTCAGACGGGCCTCCTCAAAAATACTCCATATCTGCCTTATATCCACCACTGCCAGCTCTGCACCGGCTGATGGAGTAGGCGCTCTCAAATCTGCCACATAATCGGCGATCGTGGTATCTGTCTCATGACCCACAGCGGAAATAATCGGCGTCCGGCACTCAAAAATCGCTCTCGCCACAATCTCTTCATTGAAAGCCCACAGATCTTCCATAGAACCTCCGCCCCGGCCTACAATGATCGTATCCACGCCTATCCGGTCCATGGCGGCAATTCCGGCGGCAATACTCTCCGCTGCTCCCTCTCCCTGCACTTTCACCGGGCACAGAATAATTTGGATCCCCGGATGCCTGCGCTTGGCAATCTGGATCATATCCCGCACTGCTGCGCCCGATGAAGCGGTCACCAGTCCGAGCCTGCTGACAATGTCGGGAACAGGCTGCTTGTATTCCTCCGCAAACATCCCCATCTCCTCCAGCTCCCGCTTCAGGGCGGCAAAACGCTCATACAACACGCCCAGTCCATCCAGACGCACCTGTTTGACATAGATCTGATACGTGCCGTCTCTCTCATAAATATTCACACTGCCGAACGCCACGATCTGCTGTCCGTTCTCCAGCCGGAATGCCAGATCTTTCCTGGCATTCGCAAACAAAATACAGGCGATGCTGCCTGTCTCATCCTTTAGTGAAAAATAAATGTGGCCGGAAGGATGATATTTGCAGTTGGAAACTTCTCCCTTTACATAAATCCTGTTCAGCAGAAAATCCTGACTGAACATCATTTTGATATAGGCATTGACCTGCCCTACCGTATAAACGCTGCTCATCCTTCACCTCCGTCCTGCAATACCGATCAACTATACCAGTTTTGCCAGAATACCGTTGACAAATGCCGGTGCATCATCGCTGCCGAACTTCTTTGCCAGTTCTACCGCCTCGTTGATTGCCACATTCACCGGAATTTCCTCGTCATATTTCATCTCATATACAGCCAGGCGCAGAATTGTCAGTTCTGCCTTTCCCATATGGCTGGTCTTCCATCCTGTCGCCACTTCATTGATCATTCCGTCAATCTCCGGGATCTTTTCAGCCGCGCATACTGCCTTTTTCCTGATATAATCCTTCTCTTCCTCAGACGCAAAGGACGGCTGATTGCTCAGGTCATCGTCCAGCACCTGCTCAAAATACAGATCCATCTGCTCCTGCATCTGCGGCTCCCCGTAGAAGTCAATGCCAAACAGAATTTTAAAAATATGCTCCCTGATTTCTCTTCTGCTCATGCTCATCACATTTTCTCCTTTAAAATAAGCTGCCACAAACCCTCCAAACGGTTCCTTCCTCGAACCCGTTTTTCCCTTTTGCGGCAGCCCCCATTCTTTTGTCCTTATTTATTTGGCGTTATCCATTACCACACTGGCTATTTTGATATTTACTTCTGATACATTCAGCCCGGTCATTGTCTCAATGGCGGTCTTTACCTTGTCCTGGATCTCCGTGCAGGTATCCGGCACATTGTAGCCGTATTTCATATTGATATTCATAGCTACCTTGACCTCACCTTCTTCTACCAGAACTCTCACGCCCTTGGAAAGGCTCTTGACGCCCAGTTTCTCGATCAGATCCCTGGTCACGTTGCCTGCCATGGACGCAACTCCCTTCACCTCGGAAGCTGCCAGCCCTGCAATAATCGCTACTACCTCGTCTGCAATCTTCACTTCACCGTAGCTGCCTTCTGTCTCTATCGTACTGGTATGGATTGTCTCATTGCCGTTCACATTTGCCATAACTGCTCCTCCTGTATATTCCGTATCTGCCGCGAAGGGGAAATCCCTCCGAATCATCTCTGTCAGTCCGCCATCTGATACTGATTTGCTTCTCACCGCCTGCAGGGGTGAAAGTTGTCTCACATCTGGTATAATTATAACAAAAATTTGTTCATTTGCAAGTAAATATTCCCCGGCTCTACCGACCGAATTCTGACAGTTCCAGTCCCGGATTGCGGTCGAGCACCATGCCGACAGACCAGCTGTTGACAAACAGAAGCAGCGGACGCCCCTTCAGATCTTTGATCTTCTTCATATCGGAAGTGCCGACAATCCTGTTCAGATCCAGTTCTTTATTTTCAATCCAGCGAATATGCTCATACGGCAGCGTATCCAGACGGATATCCACATTATATTCATTCTCCAGACGGTATTTGAGCACATCAAACTGCAGTACGCCTACAACGCCTACAATAATCTCCTCCATACCGGTATTGAACTCCTGGAAAATCTGAATGGCACCCTCCTGGGCGATCTGATTGATTCCCTTGACAAACTGTTTTCTCTTCATCGTATCCAGCTGCGTGACTCTAGCAAAATGCTCCGGTGCGAAAGTTGGGATCCCTTCAAACGCAAACTTTTTGCCGGGGCTGCACACGGTATCTCCAATGGAGAAAATGCCCGGATCAAACACACCGATGATATCCCCCGCATAAGCCTCGCTCACCACATGGCGTTCCTGCGCCATCATCTGCTGAGGCTGGGAGAGACGCAGCTTGCGGCCGCCCTGCACATGGTATACTTCTTTGTCCGCATCGAATTTGCCGGAACAGATCCTCATAAATGCAATACGGTCTCTGTGATTTTTGTTCATATTTGCCTGGATTTTAAATACAAACGCGGAGAATCCCTCCTTTACGGGATCAATCACGCCACAGTCAGCCGTTCGCGGAAGCGGTGAAGTCGTCATCTTCAGGAAATGCTTCAGGAAAATCTCTACGCCAAAGTTCGTCAGCGCTGATCCGAAGAATACCGGTGAAAGCTCTCCCCGGTCCACCAGATCCTGGTCAAACTCTGCGGAAGCGCCGTCCAGCAGCTCTATCTCTTCGTCCAGTTTGTCCATGGCATCCCGGCCGATAAAGTCCAGAAGTTCCGGAGAGTCCAGATCATACTCTGTCGCCACGCCTTCCTTTGTTCCTTTTTCGGTATCTGTGAAAGTCACTACCCGATGCTCATTACGGTCATACACGCCTTTAAAATTTTTGCCGGAGCCGATGGGCCAGTTGATCGGGCAGGTAGCAATCCCCAGTTCTTTTTCAATCTCATCAAGCAGCTCAAACGTATCGTTGGCATCCCGGTCCAGCTTATTGATAAAGGTAAAAATAGGGATATGGCGCATGACACAGACCTTGAACAGTTTTCTCGTCTGAGCCTCCACTCCCTTTGACGCAT
>CAKRNX010000048.1 GCA_934371475.1 uncultured Lachnospiraceae bacterium | reverse complement strand
GTAGCAGAGCGCAGTCCCTTCTCGTCCGCCACCAGGAATGCTGCGTCCAGCAGCTCCAGAGCCTGCCTGCGGCTTTCTTCCCGCATCACATACTGGCGGAATACTTCACGGATCTGAGCACTCTGCGCTGTCCCGTCCGCTCCGCGGATCCTGCGCAGTCCTTCTGCCAGGAAAGAAAATCCTGTCCGCATGGAAGCCACCTGCTCCAGTGCCGTCCCTCCCGCATCTTCATCCGTCACAGCCAGATCAGGAAACAGACGGCAGACCGTATGGATCAGATAAGAAGGGCGCATTCCCTTCCCGTCGCTGCCGCACCGGCAGAAAGACAGATACAGTCTGCGTGATGGCTTCGTCATGCCAAGATACAGGTAAAATCTCTGAATATAGCTGTTCTCCCTCTCCGTAGGTGCCAGCTCCACACCTGCTGATTGCAGAAACTCCCGCTCCATCTCCGAGACAATCCCGCCTTTGCCTTCCCTCGCCGGGATCCATCCGTCATTCACACCGAGAAAAAACAGCACTTTGATGTGGTTGAGACGTGTCCGCTGCATGTCGCCCACATGTACTTCATCGATCCCGGGCGGGATAATTCCGACCCGCGCCTCCGCAAATCCGGCCTCCAGAATCTCGCAAAACTCCTTCCTGCTTACAATCTCGTCCCCTAACAGCTCTGCGGCCTCGTCCAGGAGATCGACGATCGTCTCAAAAATCTGCTCGTACTCTTTGGCGCGCTCCATCTGCCCCTGCGCGGCAAGCTGCTGCGCCTGCTCGCTCAGCTGTTCCTGTACACTGCAGGATACCAGCAGCTCATACAGGGCTGCGGCATACTCCTGCAGCGGTGCTTCTTTTTTCTCTGCCGCCTCCAGCCACGGAGAAAGCTTTTCCATCAGACGGTTTCTGTACTCCTCGCACACTGTCGGTTCTTCTTCGCTCATCCGTGCTGTGCGTCTGGTCCATTCCTGCTTCCAGCTCTTTTTCCCTCGGATCCCCATCGCCAGCACATAATTTTCCAGCCGGTCCGTCTTCTCCGCTGTCAGCCCCGCATAACCGGTACGCAGCAGCCGGAACACACTCTCATAGGAAAAGCCGTACTGGATGACTCCGAAAGCGCCACGGATAAACTCCAGGCACGGATTTTGCAAAATCTGCACGGTCTGATCCAGGAAACACGGGATCCCATACTCATCAAAAATTTTTTTCACATAATTGCCGTAGGAAGCCAGATCTCCCGTGATAATTCCGATCTCGCGGTAGCGAATCCCCTGCTCCCTGGTCAGCCTGCAGATCGTGCGCGCCGCAAACCGGAGCTCTGCCGCCGGATTGAGCGCTGTATGCACAGAAATGTCCGGATCCGACGCTTTTTTCCACACATTTCTCCTGCCATATCGGAAAAGCTGGTGCTCCAGAAATGCCAGCCCCGGACTCTGTGCGAAACGCCCCGGTCCCTCTCCCAAAATCACCGGATCTTCCAGCTCAGTCCCTGTCCTCTGTGCCAGCTCCTCCAGCGTGCGTATCGTCTTTTTGCTGAGGAAAAAAAGCTCGTGTTCCTGAAGTCTTCCGCTCCAGTGCTCCCGTCCATCCAGCGTAACCGCCACTCTCACCCGGGCGGCAAGGCGCAGGATCACTTCAAGCGCCTTCTGCTGCACCGGCGTAAATCCTGTAAAACCGTCAAACACAATCTCACAGCCCCGCAGCGTAGCTGATCCGGGCGCAGCCTGACAGAAAATATCCAGAAGCTCCTCCGCTGTGATAAAACGATCCTGCTTAAGCTCCTCAAATCCCCGGTACAGCACCTGCATATCCTTCAGCTTATACTGCAGGCGCGGCCGTTCCCCGGAAAGAGCGATCATCTCTGCCAGATCCTGCTGCGAGATCCCGTACTGCATCAGCTCCGACAGCAGCGACTTGATCTCTGAAAGACATCCCGGCTGGTTCAGCCTGTTTCCCATGATCTGCAGCTGGTCCTTTTTCCGGGCAGCCACACGCCGCAGGAGAAGATTTTTACCGGTCTCTGTCAGAACTGTCCTCTGATCCTCTCCTGTCTCCTCTGACACCCTGTGGGCCAGACGCTCAAAACTGAGCACGTCAATATTTAAAATGCCGTGAGCAGGATGCAGCTTGACCAGCTCCCGCTGGGTCTGCATCGTAAACTGCTCCGGCACAATCACCAGATATTTCTTCTGTGGATGCTGCATGGCCTCCCTGATCAGGGAGGTGTACAGCCAGTAGGATTTTCCGCTTCCGGATCCTCCCAGTATTAATTGCAGTGACATATCATTCCTCACTTTTCCCCGGAGTGGATCCCAAAAAGAATTTTCAAATACACTCCTGAGTTTAATACAGCTGATAGCCGTTGGGATTGAGCGAATACTCCCACCGTTTGAGAAACACCACGTTGGCCTGCTCATACTCATTGAACACAGAGATGGAGAACTGGCCGGAAGCAATCGTTCCGTAATACCAGTGCTTGCTTTCAAAATAGTTTCTCAGCTCCTGTGACTGGAATATATAACCTCTGCGGGCATAGATCTCATTCCGCGCGTAATTGAGCTGCTGCAGTGACAGTCCCGCCACATCCGCATCTGTCAGATAACGGTTATTGCTGTCCCAGAAAATATAATCCTGCTCGCTGGGCACATACGACTCATAAGAAAAATAAGATCCCACCAACGCATAGCTGTAACCCTCCTGATCCAGGATATAGCCGCCGCTCTGTCGGGAATACTCCTCCGCCTGCAGCGCCGCCACGTTGCTCTTCTCGTACTCATTCAGCAGATTCTCGGAAAACGCAGCCGGTGCAATCGTACCCCAGTACCAGTTCTTCTGGTCAAAATAGTCTGTCAGCTCCTGTGACTGGAATATCCTGCCCCTGCGGGCGTAAATCTCATTCCGGGCATAGCACAGCTCCTGCAACGTCAGCTGACAGATGTCGTCCGCCGTCAGGTAACGGATATCGCTGTCATAGAGAATATAGCTGTCCGGATCCACGTAAAAATCGTCAGCCCCGTAATAATAGTAATAGCTGTCGCTGATATACTGATAGACCACACTGTAATCCCAGCTGCCACTGTCCAGCGCATAACCGCCCAGCTCATTTTCCCGATTTGCAAGCAGTTCCACATTGGCGGTCTCATAGATGTTCAGCATCTCTGCTGAAAACTCATCCGCCGTATAGACCGGACAGTACCAGTACTGCTCATTAAAATACTCCTGCAGCTCCTCTGATAAAAACATCCTTCCGTTGCGGGCATAAATCTCATTCTTGGCATAGCAGACTGCCTGCACCGGCATATCCGCAATCTCATCGTAGGTCAGATAGCTCCAGGAGCTCTCCGGCAGAATATAGCCGTAAGCATAGTCCGCCCTGGCCCGATCCGCTCCCGCCGCAAGAGTCAGCAGAAATGCGAATACAGCTGCCAGAAGAAATACCGTATATTTTCCGAAAACTTTTCTGTACGTGAAGCATTCTGCTTCAAATCTGCCATATTCCGGCATTCCATCTCCCATAGCTGTTCCTCCTGCTCTGTACTCCAAAACAATATCAAAATATCTCAAATCCAGGAATGTCCTGGCATTCCTGCTGCAAGGCGGAAGTCACCGCACCTCTGTTTACTATCATACCATTATACTGTTCTGATTACCACCTGATTTTTTTATGTTTTTCCTGAAGAATTTCTTAACCGAGGCGGAGGACATATCCCAAGGTCTTTTCCCCGCCATCATACAGACTCGGGCATAACAGACCCTTCTCGTAACTTCCTCTACCGCATAAAAATGCCGCGGACCGAATATCAGTCCGCAGCAGTCTCTCTTCCCATCAGTTTCTGACAGGACCTATGCTCCCAGTGATGCCAGGCGCTCTTTTACCTGCTCCATCATCTGGGTATATTTTTCAAGTTTTTCTTTTTCTTCGTTGATTTTTGCCTCCGGAGCCTTGCTGATGAACTTCTCATTGTTCAGCATTCCGTGAGAACGGGCCAGTTCTTTCTCCAGACGCTTTTCTTCGCCCTTCAGACGCTCAATCTCCTTCTCAATATCTACCAGTTCCGCAAACGGCATATAGATTGCAGCTTCGTGGATCAGCGCAGATACCGCATCCTCCCCGATACCGCTCTTGTCTGTCTGTACGATTACCTCGCTGGCATATCCCAGAGTGGCAAAGAATACTTTACCATTCTCAAAGATTTTTCTGATCTCCTCATTCTCGGAAACCACAAATACTTTTGCCTTTTTGCTCGGCGGTACATTCATGTCGGAACGCACATTTCGGATTGCTCTGACTGCCTCTTTGATCGTTTCCACAGCTTTCTCATCTGCCGGGAAATTCCATTCTTCTTTATACTCCGGCCAGGAGGAGATCATGATAGACTCTTCCTCTGACTGAATGGTATCGAAGATTTCCTCTGTGATGAACGGCATGAACGGATGAAGCAGCTTCAGCGCCTGGATCAGCACAGTTTTCAGTGTCCATAGAGCCGCTGACTTTGTCGTATCTGTCTCGCTGTAAAGACGCGGTTTCACCATCTCAATGTACCAGTCGCAGAACTCTTCCCAGATGAAATCATAGACTTTCTGTACCGCGATGCCCAGCTCGTACTTGTCCATGTTTTCCGTCACTTCTGCTGCCAGACAGTTTGCCTTGGTCAGAATCCACTTGTCCGCAGCCGTCAGGTCGCTCAGATCCATCTGCTCCGGCACCTCAGCTTTCTCCAGGTTCATGAGAATAAATCTTGACGCATTCCATACTTTGTTGGCAAAGTTTCTGGAAGCCTCTACTCTCTCATAGTAGAAACGCATGTCATTTCCGGGTGCATTTCCTGTTACCAGCGTCAGTCTCAGCGCATCAGCGCCGTACTGGTCAATGATTTCCAGTGGATCAATGCCGTTGCCCAGAGATTTGCTCATCTTACGACCCTGAGAGTCGCGCACCAGGCCATGAATCAGCACATGGTGGAACGGCGCCTTGCCGGTCTGCTCCAGCGAGGAGAATACCATACGGATTACCCAGAAGAAAATGATGTCATATCCTGTTACCAGCACATCTGTCGGGAAGAAATAATCCAGCTCCGGCGTTTTGTCCGGCCATCCCAGCGTAGAGAACGGCCACAGTGCGGAGGAAAACCAGGTATCAAGAGAATCCTCATCCTGCGTAAAATGGGTGCATCCGCATTTCGGGCACTTCTCGGGAGCGCCGCCCTTCTGTACCACCATCTCGCCGCACTCATCACAGTAATAAGCCGGGATCCGGTGTCCCCACCACAGCTGTCTGGAGATACACCAGTCTTTGATATTCTCCAGCCAGTGTACATAGATTTTGTCGAAACGCTCCGGCACAAAGTTCAGATCTTCTGTTTTGATTATATCCAGAGCAGCCTGCGCCATCTCTTTCATCCGCACAAACCACTGCGGTTTGATCATCGGTTCAACTGTCGTGTGGCATCTGTCATGTACGCCTACCGCATGGGTATGGGGAACCACTTTTACCAGCAGTCCCTGTGCCTCCAGATCGCTTACCATGGCTTTTCTGGCCTCATAGCGATCCATTCCGGCATATTTGCCGCAAAGTTCATTCATGGTCGCGTCATCATTGAGAATGTTGATCTCTTCCAGATTGTGGCGTTTGCCTACCTCAAAATCATTAGGGTCATGTGCCGGCGTAATCTTTACGCATCCGGTACCGAACTCTTTATCTACGTATTCATCAGCGATCACCGGGATCTCTCTGTCAGTCAGAGGAAGCTTCAGCATCTTGCCGATCAGATCCTTATATCTTTCATCAGAAGGATTGACTGCCACAGCAGTATCTCCAAGCAGCGTCTCCGGGCGGGTTGTAGCGATCTCCACATATCTGCCTTCTTCGCCTACGATCGGGTAGTTGATATGCCAGAAGAATCCGTTCTGATCCTCATGTTCTACTTCTGCATCAGACAGGGATGTCTGGCATTTCGGACACCAGTTGATGATCCGGCTTCCTTTGTAAATCCAGCCTTTCTCATATAGTCTGACAAACACTTCTTCTACGGCTTTGGAACATCCCTCGTCCATGGTAAAACGCTCTCTGTCCCAGTCAGCGGACGCACCCAGCTTGTGCAGCTGATTGATGATCCGGCTGCCGTACTCTTCTTTCCATTTCCAGGCATATTTCAGGAACTCTTCCCTGCCGATCTCATGCTTGTCAATGCCCTGCTCCTTGAGCATGTTCGTTACTTTAACCTCTGTGGCAATCGCCGCATGGTCTGTACCCGGCTGCCACAGCGCCTCATAGCCCTGCATTCTCTTATAACGGATCAGAATATCCTGCAGTGTATTGTCCAGCGCGTGACCCATATGCAGCTGTCCTGTTACATTGGGCGGCGGCATCACAATCGTAAACGGTTTCTTGTCTCTGTTCACTTCTGCGTGGAAGTATTTTTTATCCAGCCAGTTCTGATAAATCCGATCCTCCATTCCCTTCGGATCGTAGGTTTTTTCCATTTCCTTGCTCATATGTCCTCCTTTTCCCATAAAAACAAAAGCGTGCTCCGTCTCTCCCGCGAATCATAACCTTGGCAGCACAGCTTTTGTTTTCGCGCGCGAGCAGGTTGCATTAGCAACATACTTCTTCTCTGCGAGCTGCGCAGTCTACACTCCGTTTCGGTCAGCGCAAAACCATTGTCCACCGGACAATGTGCGCCCTGCCGGAGGCTTTTTATTTCACAAAATGCTATTTCCTGTGAAATAAAAAAGCCCCTTGCAAACAGCAAAGGGCGAAATCACCGCGGTACCACCTTTTTTGTATGCGCTTCTGCGCACACCTCTCTAGCCAATAACGCCGGCCTGCGTGAAAACCTAGCACCGCATCCTAACTCTCTGCGGCTGTTCAGTCTCCCGGTTCAAAAGCTACCTTCTGCATTCGCCTTCCCGGACTGCCTCTCAGCCAGCGGACTGTCCTCTCTGGCGGCGCGCCATGCATACTCCTCTTTCTCAACACCTTTTTCCTATCACACGTATGTCTGATGTTCCCATTCTAGCGAAAGAAAACCTGTTTGTCAAGGGAAGTCAGTCACCTTCTATTACATGACTGTAAAAATCAATAAATGCATGCAATGCCGGAGATTTCCATTTATTTTTGTGGATCAGAAGCTGCGTCCAGACCTTAAACTGGCAGTCAGTGACCTGGAGCGTCTTTAACTGCCCGGACTGCACATATTCCTGTGAAATAAAATCAGGAAGAAACGAAAGCAGTCTGCTGTTCTTCACGATTTCGCAGATCTGCATCGGATTTCCGATCTCAAGTACCGGGCTGATCTCTATCGAACGGGCTGCCGCCTCCTGATCCAGCAGTTTCCGGTAACTCATATCGTGTTCCGTCAGAACAAACTGCTCTTCTTCAAGCATTACAAACGACAGTTCCGGCTTCTGTATAACAGGATGATCCGACGCTGCAATAAAATGCACCTGTTCCTCCCGTTCCGCACAGATCGTATATTCCGAATTATAAATATGTCCATCTAATGTAAATACCAGGTCTGCTTCATTTTTCTGCAGCATATCAAACATTTTTTCTGTCCCGTTTTCTGAAACAATCAGATGAATCAATGGAAACTGTCTTCGAAAATGCAGAAAATCATCTCTGAAATACCTGCTGCACACGGAGCTTGACATGGAAAGGCGGATCGTTCCCTCAACTCTCTCCCTGTGTCTGATCTCCGTCATCATTTTAGCGTGGGACTCCAGGATACAGCGGGCATATTTTAAAACAGTTTCTCCGTCTGAAGTAAGTTCAATTCTGTGATAAAACCGGTCAAATAATACAGTACCCAGCTCTTTCTCCAACTGTCGTATCTGTGAAGAAACCGTTGACTGCGTATATCCAAGTTTTTCGGCGGCAGCTGAAAAACCGGAGTATTCACATACGGCAATAAATGTTTTAAGTACATTCGTATCCATTTTTCTCTCCGTACAGACGTTACTTTCAAGAATGCCCCAGCATTCTTGCTGCGAGGTGCGCGTCATGCATCTGCATGACATATTTCTTATGCGCACCTTAGCAATACTGCTGGAGGCTATATCAGATGAGGGAGTCACTTTCCCATCTGATATAAACGATATTTTCGTTAGTATATCACGAAATCATTAATTTTACAAATTCTATGGTTTTCCGTATCATCATCCTATACCTGTTTGCAGCAGGAAATCAAGGAGGACGAAACAATGAAACGTGAACAGCTTGGAAGCCGCATGGGCTTCATTATGTTATCCGCCGGCTGTGCAATCGGCTGCGGAAATGTATGGAAATTTCCCTGGATGTGTGGGCAAAACGGCGGCGGCAGCTTCATGCTGGTCTATATCATCTGCCTGATTATCCTCGGTATCCCTGCTCTTACCATGGAATTCTCTGTTGGAAGAGCCGCGCAGAGCAGTCCGCTCTACATGTACCACAGACTGCAAAAGCCCGGCCAGAAGTGGGGCATCTTTGGCTGGATCTGCCTTGCCGGTAATCTCGCTCTGATGGCGTTTTATACAGTTGTCTGCGGCTGGCTGATTTATTATTTCTGCAAATTCGCAGCAGGCCAGAACGCTTCTCTCGGTTTTGCCGACATGATTTCCAACCCTGTCATCAATGTTTCTTTTCTTCTGATTACGGTTGTGATTACTTTTATTATCCTCTCCTTCCATCTGCAAGGCGGACTGGAGCGGATCACCAAAATCATGATGTGCTCTTTACTTGTCCTGATGCTTGTGCTTGCCGTACACAGCCTTTTTCTGGGCGGAGCCGGCGAAGGAATGCTTTTTTACCTGAAACCGGATTTTTCCAAAATTAATGGTTCCGTTGTAGTAGGAGCTATGAATCAGGCATTTTTCACTCTGTCAACCGGTATGGGAGGAATGGCGATTTTTGGAAGCTATATCGGGAAAGAACATGCACTTAAGGGTGAGGCAATCCATGTCATCGCGCTGGATACCATGGTTGCCATCCTTGCCGGCATCATTATTTTCCCGGCCTGCTTTACCTACAATCTTGAGGTAAATGCAGGGCCGAGCCTTCTGTTTGATACGATGGCTACTGTATTCAACCATATGTCCGGAGGACGTTTATGGGGTTCTCTGTTTTTCCTGTTCATGGTATTTGCCGCTATGTCAACGGTTCTCGGCGTATGTGAAAACATTCTTGCCATGGTACGCGAACTGACCGGATGGTCCCGCCCCAAAGGAAGTCTCGTATGTGGCCTCCTTGTATTCGCCCTTGCGCTTACGACAGCGCTGGGATTTAATCTGATCCATTTTCAGCCCTTCTCGGAAGGCACCACATGGCTGGATTTCTGGGATTTCATTGTTTCCACCAATGTCCTCCCTCTAGGCTCTCTTGTTCTTGCCCTGTTCTGCTGTCATCCATTTGGCTGGGGCTGGGATCATTTTGTTAAAGAGGCCAACACCGGAAGCGGGCTGAAAATCCGTGCATGGCAAAAGCCGCTGTTCCGCTTTGTTGTCCCTCTCATCATTGCCATTATCTATCTCTATGGCATTATAACTTTTCAGTGGAAATAAATCTGAAAAGCCTGTTTCTCCACCTGCGGGGTAAGTCATTTCACAGGATTGCAGAACTGCGCAGAAGAAATATGTCCTGCATCTGCATGACGCGTATCTCGCATCAGGAATGCCGGGATATTCTTAAATTGATATAGTAAAAGCATCTCCACAAAATCTGTTTTTTGGGGGATGCTTCTTTTAATGACACGTTTCGTTTCTTTCGCAATTGTAAATATATACGTATCGTTGCGTTCCGTGACCTTCCATTTATTTAACTGCTATAATGATTTTATCATACAAAAGAGGACTATCGCCGATGAAAAAATCATTTTTAGCAACCCGACTTCGCACACTGCGCAAAAACAGCTCTCTGACGCAGGAAGAAGTGGCCGCCTATCTTCATATTGAACGACAGACCTACTGCAACTACGAAAATGACTCCCGGACACCGCCTCTGGAAACCATTATCCAGCTGGCTGATTTTTTCCGGGTTTCCGTGGATGATCTGGTGCGGGACGACGTGCTGCCCAGGGACACAGAATTCCTACCGCTTACCCAGCAGGAACAGCAGATGCTCTCCGCTTTTCGCTCACTGTCTCCGCAGGCCCGTCAGGAATCTCTGGACTTCATTCACTTTAAAACTTCCACACGCTGAATATTTTTACCGCCGTCTCCACTGATTAGAGCGTGTTTGAAGAAGACTTTTCGCAATCAGCAAGTTTCAGTCTGTATATTACAAAATGGAACTTGCTGATTGCGGAAATGATTTTCCCGTCACAATCCGCTCCAGCCTCTCCCCCATCTGACTTAAAATTTCATTGCTGATTGTGCCGCACCGGTCTGCCCAGTCTGCCGCTGTGATCTGTTCGCTGCCCATACGTCCTAACAGAACCGCCGTATCGCCCTGGCTCACTTCCGGAATCCCGCTCACATCCACTATCATCTGATCCATACAGATCCGTCCTATTATCGGTGCCCGTTTTCCTGCAAGCAGCACATATCCCCCGTTCTGCGCCAGCTCCCGCGGCACGCCGTCCCCATATCCGATTGTCAGCGCCGCAATTTTCATCTCATGTCCGGCCTGAAACGCCATCCCGTATCCGGCATACTCGCCCGGATGCAGATCTCTCACCGAAGCTACTCTCGCCTTCAGCGACAGCACCGGCCACAGCTCCTGCTGCCATTTTGCCGTATCCTCCCCGGTGCTGAGCACTCCGTACATCGCAATTCCCACTCTTGCATAATCGCCTCCCAGCTCCGGATAATTCAGCACGCCATAGCTGGCCAGCTGGTGCATCTTCAGCCCCTCATATCCTCTCTCCTGCAAAATCTGTCCCAGCTGTTCAAATTCTGCAGCCTGATGCGCCGTGTAGGCACACTCCGGCGGCATCAGCACATCGTCGGCACACAGATGCGTAAATATTCCGCGTACCCGCAGATATTGCATATCCAGGATCCTACAGATCGCCTCCGTATTCTCCGCCCGCACCCCGAGTCTGTGCATTCCCGTATCAACAGCCAGATGTACTTCTGTCACACATCTGCTGTTGTTTAACTCTTCCGCATACGCCTCATCTACCACCGCCTGTATCAGATGATACTGCCTTAACAGTGCCATTTCTTCCGGAACGGTATAGCCGAGGATCAGGATTTCTCCTGTGATGCCTGCCTTTCGAAGCTCCAGCGCCTCTCCAAGGCACGCTACACAGAACGATGTGACGCCCAGCCGCTGCAGCTCCCCTGCAATCTCCGCCGCTCCGTGTCCGTATGCATTTGCCTTTACTGCCGGCATCAGGCGGCAGTAAGAAGGCAGTCTGGACTGCAAAAAATGCACATTATGTGCCAGCGCATCTGCATCATTCTCAATCCATGCCCGCTGCCGCCTGACATCTGAAATCTTTACATCATATTGCTCTGCCCATCCAGTGCTCTCTTCAAGGACTGTTCCCGGAACCACCTCTCTGGTATTTTCTTCCTGTCCGGTTTTTATCACCGCCTCTTTATGTAACATACTCATATCGGTATTCATACTCCTCTTTTCCCCATTTTGTCTTTCCATTTTCTGTCTTTTGGTTTTGTCTATCAGTTTTCTCTTCTGTTTCTAACTCCCAGAGCGTGTTTGAAAAAGGCTCTTCGTGAGCCGCGAGTTCTAATTTATGAGAGATTTCGCCCGAATGAGGGCAAAATATATCGCAAAGTGGGGCTTGCCGATTGCGGAAATGGTAGAAGATGATTTACTTTGCATTATTGCTCTTACTCTCGTTCTTCTCTGCAAAACAATATCCTCATCTGTCCTCCCTTTTCCATACCGTTTTTGCCAGCAGAATCGCCTCCGCCAGCAGCACTGAGCCCCCGCAGACTGCCAGATAAAAGACCATACGGTTCTCCACCAGAATGGCCGTCACTTCCATCTGTTTTGCAAGCCCCCGCACCAGCACAATCATCCATGGATGAAACAGATAGACATACTCAGAAACTTTGCGCCAGCCAGCATGCGGCGGGCATCTTTTCCCTATCAGCAGCTGATAGAGAAACAGCATCACCGGGATCAGCATCACGTACATGCTGTCATGCCGCATAAAACCACGCTCCCTCAGCCAGAACGCCTCGCCGGTCATGAGCAGGAAACTCATCGCCAGTCCCATACCAGCCATTCCCCCGGAAATCTTCTCTCGATTCCTGCCGCACCAGACTCCCATCACCAGAAAAACCGGAGCCATAAAGATGCCATTGCGCGTGTACCCGAATATCGAAAATATTCCATCGTAGATCATTCCAAGCCACTTCGTCCCTGCCGTCAGGCCGTAATAGCTGTCTCCCAGCAGCCCGATCAGATACAGGACTATACTGACTGCCGTAATTCCGCGCAGCGACAGCCGCCTGCCCAGTCCATACAGCAGCGTCATGCCCAGCATACAGGCCGGAATGTACCACAGATGATAAAACGTCCCGTCAAACAGCAGCATTTTCAGCAGTTTCGTCGCTGTGATCCCTCTGTAATATCCCGCGTAAATCCCCAGAGGCAGGTACAACAGGATAGCCATTCCATACCACTTTGCCATTTTAACAAACCACGTACGCAGCGCCCTGCTCCTGCTTCCGGACGGTCCGCACAAAATCCGCTCTCCTGCAAACTGACCGCTCACCATAAAAAAGAACGGCACTGCAATACGGGCCAGCACTCTGGAAAAGAAAAAATCCGCATTGTCTCCCATCACAGCAAATGGTGAAGTATGCACCGCGACCACAAGAAATGCAGCGATCAGACGAAAGCGGTCAAGCCCCCCATACTGCTCTTTTCTGTCCACCAAACTGTCTCCATTCTGTTAAAATGATCCCACCCGCATTGTCACCGGAAAGATCCCAGGGCTGGTTTTCCTCTACCAGAAGCATACTTCCTGACTCCCAGGGATGATAGGAAATACAGACCTGATGCTGCCCCGAAGACCACACATACGGGTGGTTCCGGTCAAATTCATGTATAAATTCCACATATTCTTCCAGCACCATTCCCTTTTCCTTCATAATTCTGGCATGGGGTGCTCCCACATAGCGAAAATGCCAGGGTTCACATCCGATGCCGGTGGTTTCCTCTTTATTTTTCGGATATCTCTCAATATATCCGTACTCCGCCGCCAGCTCCCGAAACTTCCCGCACACTCCCTCATCCGGGAACTCAGGACAGATAAAATCGATCTGCTCCATCTTCTTGCCCAGGTCAATGGCAAGTCCTGTCTGATGCTCGCTGTGCCCGGGCGCCGCTACAAATGTTTCGGTAAATTTCTGACCGCTCTTTTTCATTGTGTCATCCCAGATCTGCTGCTGTTCTCTCATAGAACGCCAGGCACTGACAGGAACAATTTCACTCCATCCTCCAATCCTGCTCATCAGCTGTTCCAGCAGGATTGCCGCCTGTCTCTGCAGAAGCATGTCCTCCCTTCCATATACCGGAACCAGTCCCTGCTCCGCATCCTTCCCCAGCCCGTGTTCCCGATTTACCAGGATCAAGGAACCACTGCCAACCTGATCTCTGAAAAGTTCTATTTTCTTTATCACTTCTGTGCCTCCTTCAGAATCTCTTCAATCACCTGCGGAAAACTCATCCCCGCTGCCCTCATCATCCCCGGATATCTGCTGTGTTCTGTAAATCCGGGGATTGTATTCACCTCGTTAAATACCAGCTCTCCGTTAAATGTCAGAAACAGATCTACCCTCGCAAATCCTTCACACCCTAAACATCGGTAAATCCTCTTCGCTGTCTCTTTGATCTCCTCTGCCTTTTTCTGTGTGATCCGGGCCGGCACATGGATCGCGGAAGTTTTCAGTGTATATTTTTCTGTGAAATCAAAAAATCCCTGTGAGAGTTCAATTTCATCCACCTCGCCGGTGCGAAGCTCTTCCTTTCCAAGCACCGCGCAGCCCACTTCAAATCCGTCGATATATTCTTCCAGTATCACTTCATCGTCATAACCAAACGCTTCTTTCACCGCCTGCTCCAGCCGATCTGCCTCATTAACTTTCGTAATGCCGTAAGAGGATCCTGCTTTCACCGGCTTGACAAATATCGGAAAACCGACCGCCCGGACAAACGCCCCGCAGGCCTCCTGCATTTGTTCCCACTCTGTTTTTGCAAATACCAGTGACCTGGGCGTTCGCACGCCAATCGTCTGCACCATACGGTGTGCCCTGTCTTTGTCCATGCAGAGCGCCGACGCCAGGATCCCGCAGCCTGCCAGTGAAATACCGGCCATGGAACACAGCCCCTGCACGGATCCGTCTTCCCCGTTCTGTCCATGCAGCACAGGAAAGGCCAGATCCAGAGGGATCCTCATCATCCCGTCTCCGTCACAGATTAACAGCCCTCCCTGCTTCCTGCTTGGAGAAATCACGGCCGGTATACAGTACTTTTCCTGATGCCAGGCATCATTCCGTATCGCATCGACAGGACCGCCATAGAAATACCAGGATCCCTCTCTTGTGATACCGACCAGCACCGGCTGATACTTTTCTCTATCAATATTGGCTATCACCGCAGACGCAGACTCCAGTGATACCCCATATTCCGGAGAACATCCTCCAAAAATTACTGCCACATTTTTCTTTTTTCTTTTCTCTCCGCTCAGCTTCTGACATACCTCTGCCATTTTCCGCACATCTGTATTTCTTTCCTCAGTTACTTTATTTTCTGTATCCGCTTCTCCGTTCATATCAATCTTCCTCTCTTTTCTGTGAATAAAACAAAAGTGTGCTTCGCACACCCCGCGAACCACTGCTTTGGCAGCACAGCTTTTGTTCCGCGCGCGAGCATACTTTTTCTCTGCGAGCTGCGCAGTCTACACTCCGTTTCGGTCGGCGCAAAGCCATTGTCCACCGGACAATGTGCGCCCTGC
>CAKRNX010000047.1 GCA_934371475.1 uncultured Lachnospiraceae bacterium | reverse complement strand
CCTCCTGCAGAGGTGGAAGTCATCTCACACCCTATATAAATAAACCGCTGCAGGCAAGTGATTTTTGATTTTCACCTATCCTGCAGCGGTTTTTATTTCTAATCTGCTCTAATCTGCACAGTAAATATTACAACCCACTGTACTGCATAGTTAACTGTCTGTCTTTATTCCACACTTTCCTCTGTAAAACTATGATCCGTCTATATTTTCCAGACTATCCAGTCTGTCGTTTATCTTCTGCGCCGTCTGATCACTACAACAACCAGGACCACAATCACAATCAGTGCTGCCGCTGCAATCGCTGCCATTCTCAAAAGATATCCCGTATCTGTCGGATCTCCAGTCTGTACGGAACGTGTATTAACCACATTGAACGTCACTGACTTGCTGACAGATGATCCGTCCGGATTCCAGGTTTTTCCATCAAATACATCCTTCGCATAATTCACAGTCAGCGTATACTGTCCAACTGCATTGATCGCCATGGATGTCGTATAAGGCGCATTGTTCCAGTTGCCGGTAACTGTTCCGATCTGATAGCCAGTCGGACGGTAGCGATAATCTCCCGGATTCGGATTGGTATTATCCATACCGTTTCCTGCTGCGGTAAAGGTAATGGTCTCACCTTTCAGATACTCGCCGCCAGCAGTAATATTCTGAATCTCATTGTAATCTGGAGAAGGTCCATCCTTATAGGTAGCCTCTACCGTTACATCTTCTGCCGGCATAGTAATACTGGAATAATATCTGTCGGCCGATGCTACGGCGGCATTGCCGCCTGTCACCTTCCATCCTGCAAACACCTTGCCGCTGGAAGGATAATTAGCTGTCAGGCTTACCTGCTCGCCCATTGCATAACTGCCGCTGCCACTACCATTATTGACAACCAGAGAATATTTCACCACTTCATACTCGGCCTTAATCTGCACATCCTCTGCCGGCATGGTAAACGTTGTAGTCTCGGAGGAAGCATCATCCAGCTCTACATCTCCACTCACTACTGTCCAGCCTTTGAAGCGATATCCCTCAGGTGCATCGTTGGCTGTAATCTCAACAACATCTCCCTCGTAATAGCTGTCACTGCCTGAACCGTCAATAATCTCCGCGTCATACAGGAAAATCTCTTCATACAGAGCCTGCACTTTAACCGGTGATGATGGCATAATGAAAGTCGCTGTCCGCTCATCCTCTGATACCGTAGTCACTGCAATATTTCCCTGCGTATCACTCGTCACATTCCACCCGTCAAACAAATGATCATCATACATCGGAGCCTTGATGGAAACAGTGGTTCCCGGTTCCGCGTAATACTGCTCACCAGCTCCATCACCTTTGTCAATCAGCTCAGCGCCATCCGTGATCTCAACATCATCAGGAGAAACCGTAATCAGATAGCTGTCTGTCTGATCTGCATCATGGTCAGTCTCTTCTTCTGTCTCGGTCTCTACAATCTCATCTTCCGTTTCTGTCTCCGTTTCTGTCTCCGTTTCTGTCTCCGTTTCTATTTCTGTTTCATCGTCGGTGAACTCGGTTTCTGTTTCTGTCTCAGACTCTGTTTCTGTCTCAGTCTCTGTCTCTATCTCAGTCTCATCATCTGATGCATCCGGATAGTTTATCTCTGTTTCTGTTTCCTGATCCGGTTCAGTAGCGGGCTGTGTCTCCTGCTGTGTATAAACAGCAGTCACTGTCACATTCCCACCGGGCATCACAAAACTGGTCTCCTGACTCTGAGCATCCTCCAGCACAACATTCTCCGGAACACTCCATCCTGCAAACATCTGCCCTTCCGGAGCATCATGAGCCATAATGGATACCACAGATCCCATCTCATACGTGCCGCTTCCCTCACCGTTTTCTACGGTTGCGTTGTACAGTTCCGGTGTTTCGGTCTGAATCTCTGTCTCCGACTCGTCAAAATTATCTGTCTGGGACTCGGTCTGAGCTTCTGTCTCAGCCGGTACTGACTCATAGGTCGCCGTTACCACAACTGGCTCTGCCGGCATAGAAAACGTGGTCTGTGTACTGTACGCATCTGCGAACCATACCGTCTCAGCATCTGTTGTCCATCCGGTGAACACCATCCCGTCTATCTGATCTGCGGTAACCGTCACTTCTGTTCCCAGACTGTACTCACCGCTTCCTGAACCATTCTCCACAGTAAGCTGATACTGTGCTTCCTGGCCGTTCTGCTGGTCGTCATCTCCGTCGATCACCACAATACCCTCGTCACCTGAAGTCTCTGTCTGCAGCTCGCCCAGCTGATCAGCAGCATTCTCAGTCTCTGTCTCCAGTTCGCCGGTCTGCGATTCTGTCTCACCCTGGGCTTCAGTAATGGTCTCTGCCGGCGCTTCAGTCTGCTGTGCCTCGGTCTGCAGCTCCGTCTCAGCCTGCTGTGTCTCAGTCTCCTGCTCCAGTGTCTGAGAAGCCTCTACATATACTGCATTCAGAGACACCGCCCCGTCCGTCATCGTAAAACTGGTCTCTTCCGCAGAGGCATCTGCCAGAGAAACATTGGCGCTGACCACTTCCCAGTGATCAAATACCTTGCCCTCCTGCGGGGCATCCGCCTTGACAGTTACCTGACTCCAGGCCTCGTAATATGCGATATCTTTTTTGACATCGGAAGCATAATCCTCACTCTCATCTTTGGCCTTGTAATGATTGGAAGTATCCGTTCCCTCAGTACCGGATACTTTGCTGGTGCCGCCGCTGACTGTCAGTACATATCCTGCCGGAGTCAGCCAGAGTCCATCCTGACCCTCCATCCCGCTCATCACATATGCCTGATCCGTATTATTTGTCCAGGACCCGCTGGATACATCCTGTTCTATGCCATCCGGTCCAAGATAAACGGGGGAAATGCCGGAGACGCTGTCTCCCGGGAAAAGTACCTTTCCGCCTACATCTTCCATCTCTACGGAATACTGATTGGCAGCCATAAGCTGTATTGTAGGACTTAAAACCATAGAAGCGCTCAAAAGCACTCCCATCCATCCTCTCATTTCTTTTTTCATAATTCCATCCCCTTCTGTTCCGTAACTTGTTCTTTTATATGTCAGAGTATACCATAGCGCTCTCTTTTGATGCAATGAAAGCTTTCTTAAGATTTTATTTTGATTTCACACATCAAAGCAGCTGCCGCCGATAAACTCCCTCACCAGAGAATTATTTGGGATATGATCCGGCGGAATCGGAACAAAGTAATCGAGGAATTTCAAAAGCCGTTTTGCCTCCAGATATTCCGGCTCATCCTGCCCGATGCCGAACAGCAGCGGCTCCGCATAAACCTTCAGTACCGCCAGCTCATAAATCAGCGCAGAATTAAACATCACATCCGCACTCTCCTGATAGGGAAAAATGTGATTTTCTTCTCCCCTGCGCACAGAAGGCCACATGGCAATCGAATCCTTTGCCGAAGCGCCTCTCGTTCTCGCATCCCTGACAATGCGCCGCAGAAGCCTTCCGTCTGTGGTGGAAATGCGGTTGTGCTCATCTACATTCAGCTGTGTCAGCGCACTAATATAAATCTTATATTTGCTCTCACGCGGCAGCGCATAGGAGAGCTGATCATTCAATCCGTGAATTCCCTCAATCACAAGAATATCATTTTTCCCAAGCTTTTTATGCTTTCCCTTATATTCCCGCTTCCCGGTTTTGAAATTGAAAGAGGGCAGCTCCACCCGTTCGCCCGCCAGTAACCTGCTCATATCTTCATTAAACAGTTCCCGGTCAATCGCTTCCAGACATTCATAATTATAATTGCCGTTCTCATCTTTCGGAGTCTGTTCCCGGTTGACAAAGTAATCATCAATCGGAATTGGATGCGGCTTTACCCCGTACACTGACAGCTGCGTGGCAAGTCGATGAGAAAACGTAGTTTTCCCGGAAGAAGAAGGCCCCGCAATCATGATAAGTTTCTTCTCCGGATGGGCTGCAATCTCTTCTGCAATCTGCGCAATCTGCTTTTCGTGATAGGCTTCCTGCACCAGGATCAGTTCTTTGGCACTTCCTGAAACAATCTTGTCATTAAGATCCGCCACCGTGAAAATATCCATTCGCTCTCCCCATTTCAGAGACTGCTTCTGCACCTGAAACAATTTTTCCACCGGTTTAAACTCCGGCACTTTCCGGGGATTTTCCTTTGTGGGCAGACAGAGTACAAAACCCTCTCCGTAGCTTTTCAGATCAAACCACTGCAGATATGAAGTATCTGGTACCATATAACCGTAATAGTAATCCACAAAACCGCTCATACTGTAAATATTGGTCTTAGATCCCCGGCGGTAGCGGAACAGATGAGCTTTATCATGCATGTGCAGTCTCCCAAACAGTTCCTGCGCATCATGTGTATCAATAATCCTCTTGTCTATCGGGATCGCCTGACGGCAGAGATCTTCCATATACGCTTTGACCTGCCCCAGAAACTCTTCTGTCACCTCTGCGTTCCCGTGCAGCGTGCAGTAGAGGCCTCCGCTGACCATAAAATGAACTCTCACCTGATAGTGTTCGCCATGATCCAGGACATTGTGGATCGCTTTGAGCATCATCAGACAGGCACTCCGGCAGTACGCATTGTATCCGGCCTGGTCCTTCATTGTTATAAAACTTACCCGACAGTCCTCCTTCGGCTGCCGTCTCAGCTCCCGCAGCCGGTTGTCTGCCATCGCCAGCAAAATCTGTTCCTGATACAGCGGCTGATATTCCTGCGCCAGTTCCCTGTAAGTGATCCCTATCGGATACTGTTTTTGCTCACCGCCAATCTCCAGCATTATTTTATTTGCTTCTTCTGCCATAGATATCGTCTCCCTTCTTACGAAAGTCTCTATATCGATTCAAGAACACTCCCGCATTCCTCCTGCGAGGCAGGAGTCACTGCATATCTGATGTTTTCAGATTACGGTAAATGGCTCCCGCAACGGTTCCGTCCTGACCTCCAGCTGCGGAAAATGTAGCTGCAGATACCGTTCCATCTCCGGAATAAAAACGTGTTCCATCCCGTAATGTCCCGCATCAATCAGAGACAGTCCCTGATCCAGAGCATCCATTCCGTCATGATGGCCCAGATCGCCGGTAATGTAGACATCCACACCTTTTTCCAGTGCGCAGTGCATCAGGCTCTTGCCGGATCCCGGACAGATTGCCGCTCTGTACACTTTTTTCTGCGTATCTCCAAATACTTTTACATGATCCAGAGAAAAGACCCCGCGCACATATTCACAACATTCTGCCAATGTCATAGTCCTGGGCAGATAACCGACCAGTCCGATGCCTGTTGGCATTCCGTCTTCTGCTTCACCTGTTTTTTCCAGCACTTCGCATCCCAGAAGATGCAGACGCTCCCCACAGAGTCTCCCCATTCTGCAGACGTCATAGTTTGTATGCATGGCATAATGTGCCAGATGCTTTTCCGCCATCTCTAAAATTTTTCTGCCATGAAATTCATCTGAATTTATTTTTTTTACCGCACCGATTAGCAGAGGATGGTGAGTCAGCAAAAGATCCGCTCCCCATTCTACCGCATGGGCAATCACCTCATCCGTTGCATCCAGTGCAATATAGACTCTGTTCACCTGTGCATCTCTTCGCCCCACCTGTAATCCCGGATTATCCCATCCTTCTGCCGCCTCAAGCGGAATTTCTTTCTCCAGTATATTAATCAGTTCACCACACCTCATGCCCTTCCTCCTACCTATCTTAAATCGTGTTTGAAAAAGACTCTAGTTTTTCTGTTCTATTCGCTTTAATGCTTCCCTGTTCCTCTCCAGCGCATGGTACACTTCCTGTCGGCGCTCCATCGCCTGTTCTCCCTTTGCCTGCTCCAACTGCTGCAGGATCCCCTGCTTCACAGTCCTCTCCCAGGTCAGATATTCTTTCAGAACCGGATGGCTCTCATCCAGCAGGCACGGTCCGTACCACAGCTGCACCTCATCCATGGGAACGGCTGTTTTTCCAGCCACTGCACGCATCATCTGATAATATTTTCCATCCTCACAGACCATGTCTTCTTCTGTAATGATATATCCATGTGCCTCCAGCCATTCCCTTACCTTAAAAATCTCAGACTGTGGCTGTAAGATCAGTTCCTTCACAGTCAGCCGCACATGAGATCCTGCCTCCAGGATCCGTATCGTCAGCGCGCCGCCCATCCCCGCAATCAGTACCGTATCCGCTTCTCCTGCTTCCAGCTTCTGCAGGCCATCCGAAAGACGCACCGCAATGCAGGACTCCAGACCGTTCTCACAGATATGCTCCTGCGCACGCAACAGCGGCCCTCTGTTCACATCCATTGCAACCGCCCCGGATATGCTGCCTGTCTGTGCCAGATAAATCGGTACATAGGCGTGATCGGTTCCTATATCTGCCAAGCGGCCTCCCGGCGTCACCAGCCCGGCCACCGCATACAATCGTTTTGATAATTCCATTCTATTCCTCTCCGTTTCCGGTCTTTACCAGCGAAATCTTCAGTTTGCCAAGTTCCTGCAGACGCCTTTTCCCATCCAGTACCTTCTGCAGCGCCGACAGATCTGCCGGATCCATGTGCTGATTCTGCTGTTCCAGCGCCGCCTCCATAATCTTGACCACAGTCTCCTTTATGGCTTTTTGGGTTCCTTCCTCCGACTGTAACGGCACTTTTGTATTAAAAAGTTCAGCTGCCTGCCGCTGCTCTTCCTGATCTGAAAAATGATTAATGATCCGGGCAGGGTTTACCTCGCCCGACTCGAGCTGTTCAAACAGAAGTCCCGCCACTTCCCGGTAAAAATCTGTGGTGAAATCTTCCGGTGAAATCAGCGGACGGATGCTTGCATAAAGATCTTTGTATTCTGTCAGCCATGTCAGCAGCAGCCTCTGAGACTTTAATAGTCCATCCTCTTTTTCTGAGTTTTTTCTGCTGCGTACCGTCTCCGTCCTTGCCGGGATCTCTCCTTGCATCAGGCAGCGCAGCACCATTTTCCGCAGCCCTTCAAAACTCGTATGATACTTGGATGCCACCGCTTCAATATAATTTTCCCGCTCTACTTCCAGTTCAATCTCGGAAATCTTCCGGGCTGCCTCTTTAAAAAATGATGTCTTCCCTTCCGGGTCATTCATATCCCATTTCTGTTCTATGGCAGACAGCTCAAACATAAAACTGTTCTGAGCCTGCACAAGCCGCTCCTCAAATGCTTCCGCACCAAGATTTTTGATAAACTCATCCGGATCCTTGTACGGAGAAAGCTTCAGCACACGTGCTGTGATTCCGGCCGCTTTCATCAGCGGGATTGCACGCAGCGCGGCACGGATCCCGGCCTCATCACTGTCATAACTGAGGATCACTTCATCCGTATAACGCTTCAGAAGAGAAGCGTGCTGACTGGTCAGCGCAGTCCCCAGGGAAGCCACCGCATTCGTAAATCCGGCCTGATGCATGGAGATCACATCCATATACCCTTCGCACACAATCAAATATTTTTTCCTGGAAGTGCGTGCTACATTCAGTCCGTAAAGATTGCGGCTCTTGTCAAACACTTTCGTCTCCGGAGAGTTAAGGTATTTTGGCTTCCCATCCCCCATGACCCTGCCGCCAAATCCGATAATCCGGTTATTGACATCCATAATCGGAAACATGACGCGGTTCCAGAACTTATCATACATTCCCCTTTTCTCATCTACGTTCATCAATCCCGACTGACGCAGCAGCTCATCACTGATCCCTTTGGACTTAAGGTAATGATACAGCCCGTCGCTGTATTTTCCCGCATATCCGAGTCCGAAGCTCTGCATCGTCTTATCTGAGAGCTGCCGGTTTTTCAGATATTCCATTCCGGGCCGCCCGGTCTCCGAGCGCAGCTGATAATAATAATATGTTCCCGCCATCCTGTTGACATTCAAAATAGCGGTTCGAAGATCCTGCTGCTTCTTTGCTTCCGCCGAATATTCCTGCTCCGGAAGATCAATTCCCGCCCGGTCTGCGAGATATTTCAGCGCTTCCGGGAACGTGAAGTTTTCGTATTCCATAATAAACGTCAGCACATTTCCGCCTGCCCCGCAGCCGAAACAGTAATACATCTGCTTGGCGGGACTGACTGAAAACGAGGGAGATTTCTCATTATGAAACGGGCAAAGTCCAAAATAGGAGCTGCCCTTTCTCTGCAGCTTTACATATGCGGAAATCACATCCACAATATCATTCCTGGCCCGCACTTCTTCTATCACATCATCTGGATAATACATCTGTCTTCTCTCCCTGTCCTGCCGTATTTTGTATCTTTCCCCCTGCTGCCGCACAAGCACAGGCGGGGTTCACTTCTTACATCGTATTTCATAGCAACGATTACGCAGACCGTCCATGAACGAACTATTTAACCTGCGGATGTGAAAATCATCTCACATCTGATATATTCCAGGATTTGGGAATAAACAGTTCGGAAAATTTCTGTATGGAATACTGATCCGTCATCCCCGATATATAATCACAGACTACCCGTTCTCTGGGTTCTCCTCTTTTTTCAATCAAGTCAATATACTCCTCCGGCATCTGCCCGATATGCTTTTCATAATATTCATACAGGCTCTGTATCAGTCCCATGGCCCGTCCTTCCTCATGCTTAGCTATGGGATTATAATATACATTGTCAAACATAAACGCCCTCAGCTTCTGCATCGTTTCTTCCATATGCGGCGACATGGCAATATCGTTTGTATCACAGCTGTTGCGAATCACATCATGAATCAGCGTATTCAGCCGCTCCCTCGTCGAATACCCCAGAACTTTACGAAACTCCAGCGGAATATCTTCTTCTCTGAGGATCCCCGCCCTCTCCGCATCGTCAATATCATGATTGATATAGGCGATTTTGTCACAATAGCGCACAATCTTGCCTTCCAGAGTATGGGGCGTCCCGCTGGTGCGATGGTTCAGGATCCCGTCCCGCACTTCCCAAGTCAGATTAAGCCCCGCTCCTTTTTTCTCCAGAAGCTCCACCACCCGCACACTCTGGCAGTAATGAGCAAATCCGCAGGGGGCCGCCTCATCAAGCGCCCTCTCACCGGAATGGCCGAAAGGTGTGTGTCCCAGATCATGTCCAAGCGCAATAGCATCTACCAGATCGTCGTTGAGCCGCAGCGCCTTCGCTATCGTTCTTCCCAGCTGAGAAACCTCCAGTGTATGAGTAAGCCTTGTGCGGTAATGATCACCCTGCGGGCTTAAAAACACCTGCGTTTTATGCTTAAGCCTCCGGAACGATTTGCTATGCAGGATACGGTCTCTGTCCCTCTGATAATCCGTCCTGATATCGCAAGGCGGCTCATACCGTTCCCTTCCCCGGCTCTCCCTGGAAAATGCCGCATATGGCGCAAAAAACTGAAATTCTCTCTCTTCTGCTTCTTCGCGGATCGTCAACATTCTCACCTCCCACAGTCCGTAATCACCTTAGATTATTATACTGACAAAATTCTGGCACGTCAACAAGCTGGCGAACACCAGATCCTGCCTCGCTCAAGAATACTGCCGGAGACCATATCAGATAAGGGCGACTCCCACACTAATACTAATTCGTTTCTCGCAGCCTGCAGACGTGGAAGTCACTTCTGCATCTGATAGTATCCGCTAACAATCAGGGAAGGAGACCTGCCACCTCTCCATACCGCCTGAACTGCCCCTTGACGGTCTGTCCGGTAAATATCCGTTCCCTTCTGTGACAGCCGATCCAGAACCTCAGATGCCGGGTGTCCGTAACGGTTATTTTCTCCGCAGGAAATCACCGCTGCCGCAGGGGATAGCAGCCCCAGCAGTTTTTCCGACGTTGCGTTCTTTGACCCATGATGCCCGACCTTTAAAAGATCCAGCTGCCGTCCGCCCCATAATCCGACAAAGTAACTGCAAAACTCCTCCTCTCCTTTCAGCTCCAGATCTCCGGTAAACAGTGCCGCAATATTTTCATATTCCAGCAGCAGAACCATAGAATCTTCATTGGCATCTCCGCTGCTTTTCCCCGGATCGGGATGATGACAGGAAAGACGAAGCTTTCCACAGCGTATCTCGCTTCCCCGCTTTACTTTTCCCACACGGATTCCCTGTTCTCCTGCTATCTTTTCTATTCGATCCAGTTTATCGTCCGCTCCTCCCGTATCCGGTATTAAAATCTGTTTTACCGTAATGCCTCCCGCACCGTTTCCCAGCCAGTCTCTCTCATACGCCTCCAGCATCTGCTCCACACCGTTTGTATGATCCTGATCTCCGTGAGAGAGAAAAACCGCATCCAGGCTCGAAATGCCATAATACTTTAATGCACTCCCAATCCGGTATTTCCAGACCTGCTCTACCGAACTGCTTCCCCCGTCAATCAGACAAGAAAAACTGCCGGACTGAATCAGAATGCTGTCTCCCTGCCCCACGTCAAGAAATGTGATACAAAGCCTCGGCTGCGGTTTCCAGAACAACACTGTCACTGCTGCGGATAACATTCCAATCAGCGCGGCAATCCGCTTCCCCGAAACCTTTTTCCGTTTTCTGTCAGGTTTTCCGGACAGAATAAGCATATGCCCCGTATGTTCTTCAACCGGCACAGTTTCCAGAAGAGCAAACAGGCATGCCAGTATAAGCAGTATGTAATACACTATAATCTGCCATATCCGCGGACGTCCGGTAATCAGTACAGCTCCGGGCAGTTTTCTCTCTAAGCGGCAAATATGTTCAAACAGCGCCAGCAAATAATGGCAGGGCGCAGCTGCCACAGCGCCTGCCACAGGATACAGCAGGCCGATAACGCTTGCCGCTATGCCGGTTCCCATCACCAGCGTCATGGCGGGAATGACCAGGAGGTTGACCAGCACGGCATATGGCGTAATCTGAAAGAAAAAATACATGACAATCGGAAGCGTACCCATCGAAATCGCAGCCGATACGCTCAGCGCCTGTCCGGTTTTCCATATTTTTCCTAACAACTGTACTCTGACCGGAACGCCTTTGCCATTCTGTCTGTTCCGACGCTCCTGCCTTCGGCCCGCCTTTGCCACCATTCGCACTGCCGGACTGCCGATAGCCTGTATTATGGGTGTCAGAAACTCCAGTGACAGAATGCAGCCAAACGACAGAAGAAAGCCGGCATCCTGCAGATATTTCGGCCTGTCAAGCAGGATCACCGCCGCAGCCAGTGACAACGCCGTCAGCCTGTCATTCGTCCGCCCCGCCATCTGGCTCCCAAGCCACATAAAAAACATGATCCCCGCACGCACAGCAGACACACTCATCCCTGACATGATGCAGTACCCCAGTACCAGAGCAGCAGACAAAACTGCTGAGACGGCAAACGAGCGCCTGAGTTTTCGCAACAGCTGATACATACTCATGCCAAGCATCGTGACATGAAGAGATGAGATGGCAAGGATATGGGCAATGCCTCCCTCCTGGTACAGCGTTTTTAGTTCCGCCGGAAGTCCCGATCGGTCTCCCAGAATCATGGAACTGATGACACCCGCATCCCGGCTGCCCATCACTGCTTCACAGGAATCTGACAAAGCACTTCTTATCCCGGACATCACAGAACTCAGATTCTGCCTTGTCTTTTTGTATGACCGCAGTTTTCCCTTTTTCACGATCAGATATATATTTCTTATATTCTGATACTGTCTGGCATCATACTGTCCTGGATTGGATGCGCGTTCCGGCAGCTCAATCTGTCCGCTTACAAGAACCCAGTCTCCCTCATTCAGTGCCGCCAGTTCCATCTGCTGACTCTGATCCCTGTCAAAATATACCTGCACCTGCAGTTCTTCCTTCCAGCGAGCCAGCACCTGATCACGTTTCTGATTTTGCTCTTCGTAAATTTGTTTAAAACTGTTTTGATCTGAAATAGAATTGTTGTTGAAATCTGAATTAGATATTTCTTTTAAAAAAATGATGTGATTAAGACAAAAGCGTATTCCGCCCGACATCTGTTCCCGGCTCCTGATCCGGCCCTGAAGCTTTACTGTATTGCTCAGCCTGCTTCCGGTCTGCAGATCCTCAAATTGCTTCACAAGAGGAGGTGTCTGATCCGGCACCCCCAGATAATTTCCGGCCAGCAACACTGCCAGGAGGAATACCGCCCCTATCAGAATTGGTCTTCCTCTCACGAATGTCCCCCCACAAGAACGGGATCCACTCCCACTCCGGCATTATTCGTTAATGCATGAACTGTCGTGTCCTCCATTTCTGTTTCCGCTGCTTCATTTCCCTCATCCGTATCTCCGGACTCGGAGAGCAGTTCTTCCGATCCATCGCTTTCGGCGAACGGCTCTGTCGTTGTCTCAGCCTGAGAAACCAGATCCGAGAGCGTTTCCTCCTCGTTAAGGATCTGCCGGACTACACCTGTCGTCAAAGATGCATTCCCCGAAGCCACAGCCGCTCCTGCTGTCTCTGCCTGCACTCCGGCACTTCTGTTCTCTGTCTCCGCGCCGTTGCTATCCAGGAAAATCTCCGTCAGCGGTTCTGAAATATTTTCTGACGTCTCTATGATATCTGCATTTCTCTGAAAAATCTGATCCAGCGTCACTTGGCCGCGGAAGCGGACATTGGTCTCTCCCTCAATCTTAAACTGCACGCCCTCCACATCGCACGCATCGCAGATTGCGTTGACAAAAGCATACAGACAGGTTTCCGGATCCACTCCATTTCCGGGATCTTCGTTAAACTTACTGTCCAGATCAATCACACAGATATTTCTTGAAATCTTAATACTGCGTATAATCACGGACGGATCCGCCACCGGCAGCAGTTTTTCATTCACCGGTCCGCGGATAATCTGCTCTGCAATTACTTTTTCTGTGATCAGATTACTGGAATAAAATACATTCCGCATCTCCTTTACCACCTTATCTCCGGCGGCATTGGAAAAATACAGATTCAGCGTCATATAATGATAGGAATTGATCCCTTCCCCCTGCGTGTCAATAAAGGAGGCATCGCTCATCGCTGACACTTCTTTTCCGTCATTGTCTGTGAGCGCCTGCCCGTCCACAGTAATCCGCACCCGCATGATCCCCGGAAGCTGTACCAGTGTCTTTACGAGTCCTGCCCTCAGCAGTACCTCCTGCACATTGGACAGTCCCAGATACGCCCCGTCAAAATCAACCTGCAGTTCATCAATTACGGTCGTATAGCTGTTGATATTAACTCCCATCGGCAGAGCGCTGCTCACATCCGTATAATCCGGGTGCTGAAACTGCTCCAGCAGTTCCTTGAGGATCCCGTCAAAACGGTCCGACACCGGTATGTACGGCTTCGTCGTCAGTCTGGTCCCTGCCAGATTCGTATAATAAATCTCATATTCTTTTTCGCTGCTTTCACTTCCGGACTTTCCACAGCCGCCAAGGCAGAGGATTGCCACCAGCAAAATCAGCACTGCTCTTATTTTACCTGACATCTCACCCCTCCTACGGCACATAATGAAGCGGGATCCTCACAGTAAACGTGGTTCCCTCTCCTTCCTTGCTGTATACCCGGACAGCTCCGTGATGCATCAGGACAGCGCTCCTGGTAATCGCAAGCCCCAGTCCGGTCCCTCCGATCTCCCTGGAATGCGATTTGTCCACACGGTAAAAACGTTCAAAAATATGTTCCTGATCCGCCTCCGGAATTCCGATACCAGAATCTTCCACCTTCACATAAAAGAAATTGTTATCTACATTCAGCGACACATGAACCCAGCCGTTCTCCCGGTTGTACTTGATGCCGTTCTCAACCAAATTGGACAGTGCCAGCGTCAGCTTTGTCTCATCTACCTGGGCAATGATGGGCTTGAAGCTCTCCAGTACCAGATTAATATTGTTTTTTGCCGCAATCGGCCGCAGACGCTTCAGGATCAATTCAATCAGATCATTAATATTTGTCTCCTTGATATTAATATCTGATGACTTTTTATCCATCTTAACCAGCGAGAGCAGATCTGTGATGATCTTGTTCTCTCTGTCGATCTCTTCCGCAATATCCGTCATAAACTCCCGGTAAAGCTCATTAGGTACTTCGCCCTGTTCCGCCTGAGCCACCAGCGAATCCGCCAGCACTTTCATGGAAGTCAGCGGCGTCTTCAGCTCATGGGACACATTAGATACAAACTCCTGTCTGGAATCCTCCTGCACTTTCATGCGCTTGAGCATTCGATTGTACGCCTCTGAAAGAAGCTCCGTCTCTGTATAATCCGGAATGGAAATATCCTCCTCCAGAAAGCTCCCCCGCATCTCTTCCAGGGAAGCCGTCACTTTGCCAAACGGTTTCACCAGAAGCCTTGCCGCATAGAATGCAACTGCCAGCACCGCAAGGATCAGCACTGCCTGCAGCACAAACACCGTAGATCCCAGCGCCGACCGTCCCTCCCGGATATCCGTGGTTGGAACGCTGATAATCATCACTCCGATCATTTCCCTCGTCACATCGTCCCGCACCGGAACGGTTACTTCCAGAAAATCATCGGAGCTGTTATAATTGTCGGAATCCACTCCCTGGAAACACTGGAGTACCTCCTCCGCCACAATAATCTTGTCCTCATCGATACCGTACGTATCCCTGATAATGCGGAAATTGCTGTTGACAATCACCACTCTTCCGCTGTAAAGACTTCCCAGCTGGGTAATCTCCGTCTCGATGAGTTTGGAGCTTTTCCCATGGATATAATCCGAATCGCACAGCTGCTCGGAAATCATCTGGCACTGACTGCGGATCTGGGATGCTCTCTGAGTAATCGCCTGCTTCTCATAATTCTCCAAAATCCCGTGCTTCAGAAGGTTAAGCGGAATAATCCCCACCAGCAGCAAGATAATCAGCAGACGTACCCTCATGCTTTTTGCATATCGTCTCAGATTTTTTTTAATGCTGGAAATAATAACCCACTCCCCACTTTGTATGAACGTATTTCGGCTCGCTGGGATTCTCTTCAATCTTTTCTCTCAGACGTCTGATGTGTACATCCACTGTTCTTACG
>CAKRNX010000046.1 GCA_934371475.1 uncultured Lachnospiraceae bacterium | reverse complement strand
GGCCAGAGGCGGCGCAGACAGAGCGGTGGAGCTGCTGGAGGATAATCCGCAGATTGGACTTGAGGATTTTATGCGGGAAGTGATCGCACATGAGGACGAGGTTCTGTCCCGCACACCGGAGATGCTGCCGGTACTGAAGGAAGCCGGTGTGGTTGATTCCGGCGGACAGGGACTGCTGCAGTTTTTAAAGGGCGCATTTGATGCGTTCCTGGGCAAAGAAGTTGATTATACGATCGAGACTGCTCAGCCGGCCAGCGCTCCCAAGGCGGCGGAGACTCCGGAACCGGCGGAAATCCGTTTCGGATACTGCACGGAATTCATTATTATGCTGGAGAAGAAATTTGACACTGATACTGAGCTGGCTTTCAAGGCATATCTGGAGTCCATCGGTGATTCAATCGTGGTTGTATCGGATGATGACATTGTAAAGGTACATGTGCATACGAATGATCCGGGTCTTGCAATTCAGAAGGCTCTGAAGTACGGGTCTCTGACGAAGATGAAAATCGACAATATGCGCGAAGAACATCAGGAGAAGCTGATCAAAGAGGCGGACCGTCAGGAGGCTGCACGCAAAGAGAAAGAGCAGATGCCAAGAAAAGAAGTGGGATTTATCTCAGTCTCCATCGGTGAGGGGATCGGAGGTATTTTCCGTGATCTGGGCGCAGATTATCTGATCGAAGGCGGTCAGACCATGAATCCGAGCACGGAAGATATGCTCAATGCGATCGAACAGGTAAATGCAGATACGATCTTCATTTTCCCTAACAATAAAAATATTATCCTGGCTGCCAACCAGGCGCAGGCCATGACGCAGGACAAGAAAATTATTGTGGTGCCAACCAGAACGATTCCGCAGGGTATTACGGCTCTGATCAATTATGTGCCTGAGAAATCACCGGAAGAAAATGCAAAAGTGATGGAAGAAGAGATTGCCCACGTCAAGACCGGGCAGCTGACCTATGCGGTGCGTGATACCCACATTGACGATAAGGAGATTCACGAAGGAGATATCATGGGAGTGGGCGATCATGGTATTCTGGCTGTTGGCAAGGAGATCCTGGAGACTGCCAAGGAGACGGTAGCGCAGATGATGGATGACGAGGCGGAGCTCATCAGCATTTATTACGGCGAGGATATAAAAGAAGAAGATGCTGATCAGCTGGCAGAGGAGCTCACCAAACTGTATCCGGATTGTGATGTGGAGGTTAATCCGGGAGGACAGCCGATTTATTATTATGTGATTTCTGTAGAATAAAAGATTGCAGTGTCAAAAGGTCTGATCCGACCTGTGCCTGCATGACGATGGAAGAAAGATAACTACGCCGGGGAGTTCGAATATACTTTCCGGCGTGTTTTTATTATGTAAAGCATGTAACAACAGGCAGCTTGTTTTTGATGTGTGGAGAATTGCGAAGAGAGATTGCCGGTAGGAGTGGGGGAAATGTGATGAAGTTAGAATCACCGTTGACTGTGTTAAAGGGAATAGGAGAAAAAACAGCGCAGAATTTCTCAAAAGCAGGGATTGAGACCCTGGAGGATCTGATCGGATATTATCCAAGAGCTTATGAGGCTTTTGAGGAACCGGTGGATATTGAAACACTGGCAGACGGGCAGATGAGAGCAGTGAACGGATGTATTGACCGTCCTCTGTCTGTGCGTTATCTGGGAAAATATCAGGTGATCACAGGAAAAATCCGGGATGGAGCCAAGTTTCTTTCTGCTACATGGTTTAATATGCCGTATCTTCGCAGTACGGTCAGACCGGGATGCCGTTATATTTTCCGGGGTCGGATTAAGCAGAAAGGGAAACATATCTTTATGGAACAGCCGGCAGTCTATGATCTGTTCGAGTATGCACAGAGAGAGAAAGCGCTCCAACCGGTCTATCCGCTGGTGGCGGGGCTGACCATGCATATGCTGGACAAGGCGCTGAGGCAGACGTTGGAAGGGCTTGATTTTTCCACGGATTATCTTCCTGAAGAGATAAGAGAAAAGTACGGGCTGACCGGGTATCAGCAGGCGGTCTGGGATATTCATTATCCGACGGATAAGGAAGCGATGGTGACGGCCAGAAAACGTCTCGCTTTTGATGAGTTTTTTTTCTTTATTCTGGCACTGCGCAGACTGAAAGAAACCAGAGAGGAAGTTGTACACAGTTACCAGCTGAAAGCTGTAGAAGACACGGAAAAGATAATGAACGGTCTTCCGTATCGGCTGACAGGCGCACAGCAGCGGGTCTGGCGCCAGATTGAGGCGGATATGCAGCGTTCTCGGGTAATGGCCAGGCTTGTACAGGGAGATGTGGGTTCCGGAAAAACGATTGTGGCGTTTCTGGCGCTGGTGATGGCGGCTGCCAACGGCGGCCAGGGGGCACTGATGGTTCCAACGGAAGTGCTGGCCAGACAGCATTATGAGGCGTTTCAGCAGCTGATGGAGCAGATCGGACTGCAGTGGGAGGCTGTGCTGCTGACCGGTTCCATGACGATAAAAGAAAAACGGGTGGCCTGTGAAAAAATCCGTCTGGGGGAGGTCTCGGTTGTGATCGGGACACATGCGCTGATCCAGGAAAAAGTGAAATATAAAAAACTGATACTGGTCATCACTGACGAGCAGCATCGGTTTGGAGTGAAGCAGCGGGAAGCTCTGTCCTATAAAGGGGAACTTCCGCATACGATTGTGATGAGTGCGACGCCGATCCCAAGGACCCTGGCGGTGATTCTGTACGGAGATCTCGATGTGTCAGTGATCGATGAGCTGCCGGCCAGCCGTCTTCCGATCAAAAACTGCGTGGTGAATACTTCGTTCCGTCCCAGGGCATACCGGTTTATCAGAGAAGAAGCGGAGAAGGGGCGGCAGGCCTATATTATCTGTCCCATGGTGGAAGAGAGTGAAAATATAGAGGCGGAAAATGTGAGGGATTATACAGAAAGCATCAGAACGCAGCTGCCGGAGTGGATTCGCGTAGAGTATCTTCACGGAAAAATGAAGCCAAAAGAAAAAAATGAGATTATGGAGCGTTTTCTGAAGAATGAGATCCAGGTACTCGTATCGACGACAGTTATTGAGGTGGGGGTCAATGTGCCGAATGCGACCGTGATGATGATTGAAAATTCTGAGCGTTTCGGCCTGGCGCAGCTTCACCAGCTCCGGGGGCGTGTGGGCCGCGGAGCTGAGCAGTCGTACTGTATCATGATGCATACGGCGGACAGCGAGGCAGTCAGAAAGCGTCTGGATATTCTGAATCATTCCAACGATGGTTTTGAGATTGCGGGGAAAGATCTGCAGATGAGAGGACCGGGAGATCTGTTTGGTATCCGCCAGAGCGGTATTCTGGATTTCCAGATTGCGGATCCTTTTCAGGATGCGCCGATCATGCAGTGGGCCGGGGAGGCTGTAGATGAGGTATTGCGGACAGATCCGGGGCTGCAGGAAGAAGGACACAGAGGGCTGGAGAAAAAACTCCGTTGCTATATGAAGGACGGGATGGAAAACCTGAACTTATAAGAATTTATGTCAGATATGAGATAATGCGCACATCGCAACAAGAATGCCGGGGCATTCTTGAAAAGATAGGGTGGCAGAAACCGGATGAAATAGGAATTTATGTTGCAAAATCCAGATATTTGGAGTATGATGCAAAAGTAATCAAAAAGAATGAATAAGAGTTTGTAGTCTTAGAGGAGGAATTACTATGAAAAATGAACTGAAGGGAGCGGCTTCTGCGAAGAATGGTGCAGCAGCACGGGAACTTGAGAAAAAGGCAGTTTCTGCGAAAGAGGAGAACGCATCAGCTAAGACATCTGAGGTAAAGACAGTAGAAGAGGCTGTGAAGAAAGCGGCTGAAGAGACAGAGAAGAAAGCTGCAAAGGCAGTGGAAGAGACTGTAAAAGCAGTAAAGACAGTGAAGACGACAGCAAAAGCGGCAGCCAAAAAGGCAGCTGAGAAGCGCACTGCTGTAAAAGAAACCATATATCTTCAGTATCTGGGCAAAGAGATCAACAAAGAAGATCTGATGAAACGGGTAAAAGAGATCTGGACAAAAGAGCTGAAACACAAGGTATCAGACCTGAAAGCAGTAACGCTTTATCTGAAACCGGAAGAGAATGCCGCTTATTACGTAATCAATGACGAAGTAACCGGAAAGATTGATCTGTAAGGAAAATGCCGCTGGCGGAATGACAGAAGTCAAACCGTCGGCGGCATTTTATGTCGTAAGAAATTTTGCTTCCCTATGACATAAGTTTCCGGGTTACTGTCCCATACCGGATGTCATCTGACTGTTTCCGGACATCTGACGCTCCTGCTGTTCGATCATTTTTTTCACCATATAACCGCCTACAGAACCATTCTGTTTGGAAGTTAAATTGCCGTTGTATCCATCAGTAAGGGGGACACCCAGTTCGTTTGCCACTTCAAATTTGAAACGATCCAGTGCTCCTTTTGCTTCCGGAACTGCTGCTGTGTTAGATGAACGATTTGACATTTTGAACGCCTCCTTCTTTTGTGGTGTTGCAATTTTTGATTGCACTGCTAGTATGCGCGAAAAAAAACATCTTACACTGGGAAGTTCTGGATAAACAGTAAAACGGGTTGCGAACATCTGCAAGATCGTGAGAGACACAGCATATTTTGTGTGTTTTTACTAAATATTTGCAAAAAATAATTGCAAACGTAATTTGTTTTGTTATAATGGAAACTGATGAAATGTAAATTTTGATAGGAGTGGTGAAAATGAACATAGGATTTATTGCTCATAACAGCAGAAAGAGCCTGATCGAGAATTTTTGCCTGGCGTATAAATATATTTTGGGAAAACATGAGTTATATGCGACAGAGATGACGGGGCGCAGGATTGAGGAAGCCACAAATCTGAAAGTACACAAGTTTTTGTCCGGGAGTGTGGGAGGAGAAAAACAGTTTATAGATATGATTGAGCGGGATTATATGGATCTGGTGATTTTTTTCTATAATCCCATCCTCAACAGTCCCAATGAGGCGGACATTTTTGCGATTACGCGATCCTGTGACAGGTACAATATTCCGATTGCGACCAACATTGCGACAGCAGAGTCCATGGTACTGGGACTGGCCAACGGGGATCTGGACTGGCGGAATAATATGCATCCGGTGTATTGATACCGTGAGAGTTTAGAGTAAAAGCAAACGATGATTCCGCATGTGAAGTTAATAGAAAAATAAGTAATAAATAATTGACATTACTGCAGTGTAACATCTATAATAAAGCGGAATATAGATGAAAAGGATACATGAAATGAGAGTAATTGCGGGAAAGGCACGCCGTCTTCCACTGAAGACTGTTCCGGGGATGAGTACGCGGCCCACCACAGACAGGATTAAAGAAACATTATTTAATATGATACAGGATCAGATGTATGGGATCCGTTTCCTTGATTTATTTGCCGGGAGCGGCGGGATCGGGATTGAAGCGATCAGCAGAGGAGCGGACGAGGCTGTTTTTGTGGAAAACCAGAGACAGGCAGTGGAGTGCATCAGAAAAAATCTGAAATTTACCAGACTGGAAGAGCAGAGCAGAGTGATTGCGGCAGATGTATTTTCCGCGCTGAGCCGTCTGGAAGGGGAAGCTCCGTTTCAGATTATTTTTATGGATCCGCCTTACGGAAAAGAGCTGGAGAGAAGGGTGCTGGAGACGCTGGCACACAGCAGCCTGGCGGATGAGGATACGCTGATTATTGTGGAGGCTTCGCTGGATACAGATTTTTCCTATCTGCAAGGTATTGGATATGAGACTGTAAAGAGGAAAGAATATAAAACGAATACCCACATGTTTTTGAGGAGAGTACAGTAAAATGAGAAGAGCTGTGTATCCGGGCAGTTTTGATCCGGTCACGCTGGGGCATCTGGACATCATGGAACGGGCATCCAGGCTGGTTGATGAGCTGATCGTCGGCGTACTGATCAATTATGCAAAGTCACCGTTGTTTACCGTGGAGGAACGTGTCCGTATGCTGCAGGATGCGACGAAAGATATCAAAAATATAAGAGTGGAGGCTTTTTCAGGGCTTTCCGTAGATTTTGTAAGGAAATGCGACGCAAAGATTATTGTGAGAGGTCTCAGGGCTATTACAGATTTTGAATATGAACTTCAGATGGCGCAGACGAATCGTATCTTGGCTTCAGATGTGGATACGATGTTTCTGACAACTAATCTGGAATATGCATATTTGAGTTCCACGATGGTGAAAGAAGTTGCCGTTTACGGCGGGGATATCTCTCGTTTTGTACCGGCGTCGGCCATCGAACCTGTCCGCAGAAAGATTGCGGAACAGAAGCAAAAGGGGTAAAGTATAATTAATATTAAGGAGAAAAGTTATGAGCAGCAGAATTGAACAGATCATTGAAGAGATTGAAGAATATGTAGACAGCTGTAAGTTTCAGCCACTGTCATCGACCAAAATCGTTGTAAATAAAGAGGAACTGGAAGAGCTTTTAAGAGAACTCCGGATGAAAACCCCGGACGAGATCAAACGCTACCAGAAGATTATCAGCAACAAGGATGCGATTCTGGAGGATGCGCAGGCTAAAGCGGATGCCATCATTGCGGATGCGCAGGCCAAAGCGGATCGTATTGTCAGTGAGAGCGAAGTGATGCAGAGAGCGCTGGAGCAGTCCAACGAACTGCTGGAGCAGACCAATGCCCAGGCGCAGGAGATTATCGATAATGCAACGACAGACTCCAACAACATCCGTATGAGCGCAATCTCATATACAGATGAGATGCTGGACAACCTGGAAAAGATTATGAGTCATACGATTGATACGGCCGGTTCCAAGTACAGCAATTTTATCAATTCTATTCAGTCCTGCTACGATATTGTAAGCAAAAACCGTCAGGAGCTTTCTCCGCAGGTGGCGCCGTCCAGCTACACAATGGTCGAAGATGAACCCGCTCCTGAGACAGGGGACGGTTCCGAGGAGGCGTAAGACGTCTATAAAGTAGTTGAGCGGTTTTCAAAACGGACGGATCAGCGATAGGCTTAGCAGTCCGCTTATCAGCATGGTCAGCATTTTGACCAGCAGGTAGCGGCGCAGAAGACGGCAGTTCATGGGAAATACAGAGAGGGTCTGCATGAGCGTACAGATACCGCCGAAGCTGCACAGCAGCACGAGAACGAGATAGCGGACGGAGAACGGCAGGGACAGGGCACAGACTGCGGGGATCCCGGCAGTAATTTCCAGACAGGCTCCCAGGATTGTAAAGACCGGCAGCTGTCCGGGGAAGAGTTGCTTCCAGGCTCCGGTGATCAGAGAAAAGAGAAGGATGTATCCTCCCAGCTTGGTGATATTGAGGATTCCGTCAAATATGCAGGCATCTATAAGTTCCAGAGAAAAGGGAGCTTTGGATGCCTCCTTTTTTGTATCTGAGGACGGAATATGGGTGCGGAAGCGGGGCATTAGAATCAGCCCTGTCAACAAGGGAGCACCGTAGAGAATTATAAGGGTGGGCAGCAGAAGGGAGGGAGCCTGCAGATTCTGATGAACAAGATAAGTGATCAGAAACGAGGGACTCAGATTATTAACAAAGCAGACCAGGTAGGACGCTTCTTCACGAGAGATTTTCTGTTCTCTTAAAAGATCGCCGGTGATTTTGGCTCCCATGGGACAGCCAAAAAGGAAACCGGCCAGAAGTGCATAGCTTCCGTAGATGGAGGTTCCCCAGATCAGGTGGATTGGCGGATGAAAGAGAAACAGAAGGATCCGGATGCCGTCCAGACGGATCAGAAGCCCGGACAGGATCATAAAAGGAAACAGGACAGGAAGCAGGCTGCCGTACCACAGAATCAGCCCGCTGCGGGCGCAGGATACAGCAGTTTCCGGGAAAGCCAGGACAAATACCAGAAGAGAAATCAGAAGAAGAATCAGGAATATACGAATGACGGATATGGTGGAAGCAGATGTTTTCAAACGGGATACCTCGGAGACGGAAGAAACGCAAACTTCCTTTTCCCCACAATATATGTGGTCTGGAAGAATAAGATGTGCTATACTGTAATCAACTGTACGGACAGGGGGAACGAACAGATGGAGACAAAATTATGGAGAGAGGTGCTGACGCCGTATGAACTGGCGGTAAGGGAACTGACAGTGAAATTTCAGCATCTGATGAAGGAATACAGAGACAGAGGGATGTATTCTCCGATAGAAGAGGTGTCCGGGCGGGTAAAATCAATCTCCAGCATTCTGATGAAGGCGCAGAAAAAGGGTATTGCCTTGGAGAATATTGAAAAAGAGATGTACGATATTGCAGGAGTACGTATTATCTGTCAGTTTGTGGAAGATATTGACATGGTGGCAGATCTGATACGGAAGCGGGCTGATATGAAGGTGCTGGATGTGCGGGATTATGTACATAACATCAAGGACAGCGGGTACCGCAGCTACCATATGATTATTTCCTATGAGGTGGAGACTTTAAACGGCAGCAAAACTATCTGCGCGGAGATCCAGATCCGCACACTGGGGATGAATTTCTGGGCAATTATCGAACATTCCCTTCAGTACAAGTACCCGAAAAATATGCCGGACCATATCAGACAGAAGCTTCTCAAGGCAGCGCAGGCGATTGTGGTGCTTGACAGTCAGCTCTCTGCGGTGCGCGGGGAGATTATGGATGCGCAGAATTCATTCCAGATCCAGAATAATATGATTTCAGAGATTCTTAACAACATTCAGAATCTTTACCAGCATGCCAACAAACGTGAGATTGTCAAGATACAGGATGAGTTTTACCGTATTTATGAGTCGAATGATCTGGAAAAGCTGCAGCGCTTTGAGAAAGAGCTGGATGTGATTGCGGAAGGCTACAGGGCGCAGGCACTGGAATATGAAAAAGACGAAAGGTGAAAATTTATGAATCTGCCAGCAGAGTTTGAAGAGAGAATGGAGCGGCTCCTTGGAGAGGAGTATCCCAGGTTCCGGAAATGCTTTGCAGAAGGAAAAAAGCAGGGGATCAGAGTCAATACGGCAAAAATTTCCGTAGAGGAATTTCTGCGGATCACACCGTTTAAGCTGACTCCTGTGCCATGGGTGAAAAACGGATTTTTCTACAGAGATGAGGATGCCGTCACAAGGCATCCCCATTATTTTGCGGGGCTTTATTATGTGCAGGAGCCAAGTGCGATGGTTCCGGCATCTAGGCTTCCGGTGCAGCCGGGAGAGCGGGTGCTGGATCTGTGCGCGGCACCGGGGGGCAAGACGACGGAACTGGGAGCCAGGCTGGCGGGGCAGGGCGTGCTTGTGGCCAACGACATCAGCGTTTCCAGGGCGGGAGGCCTGCTGAAAAATGTGGAGCTGTTCGGGATTTCCAATGCATTTGTGACGGCAGAAGAGCCGGCAAAGCTGAGCATGGTTTTTCCGGAATATTTTGATAAAATTCTTGTGGATGCACCGTGTTCCGGGGAGGGGATGTTCCGGAAAGATCCGGCTCTGATCAAGAGTTGGCTGCGCCAGGGACCTTCCTTTTATGCGCCGCTCCAGAGGCAGATTGTTTCAGAGGCGGTAAAGATGCTGCGTCCGGGAGGGATGCTGCTCTACTCTACGTGTACGTTCTCTCCTGAAGAGGATGAAGAGACGATCAGCGCTCTGCTGGAGGAATATCCGGATCTGACGATGGAACATCCGGAGAGCTATGAGGGATTTTGCGGCGGTTTGCTGCGGCAGGACAGTCCGGAGCGCAGATTTGAAAATGAAAAATGTATCCGTATCTGGCCGCATCATATGGACGGGGAGGGACATTTTGCTGCCCTGTTAAAAAAGAGAGGGGAGAACGGGTCGCTGCCTGCTTCGGAGGAACTGTGTGAGTTCCGGGAGGTAGACGGGGCGGGAGATATTCCAAAGGAAGCCGTGGAATTTCTTGAAAAGATCAGAGGCCTGTACCGCCGTGGTCAGAAGTTCGTGCAGAAAAAAGAGCTTCTGTTCCTGTTGTCGGAACAGTTCCCCATACACAGGCTGCGGTATCTGAGGACGGGTTTGCTGCTCGGAACGATGAAAAAAAACAGATTTGAACCGTCACAGGCGTTGGCTATGGCGCTTGGCTCAGATGGATTTGCCAATATCATAAACTATGCATCAAAGGATCCGGGCGTATATCGTTATCTGAAGGGCGAGACACCGGAACTTCCGCAGGGAGGCGGCACGGAGGAGGAAGATCTCTGCCGGCCGGGATGGGTGCTGGTCTGCTGTGACGGGTATCCTCTGGGCTGGGGCAAATGGGTGAACGGAACGCTGCGCAATAAATACTGTCCCGGATGGAGGATGATGTAGATGACACAGGTCAGACTGGATAAATTTTTGGCAAATGCCGGATGCGGCACACGCTCCGAAGTAAAGCAGCTTCTGAAAAAAGGACTCGTGGAAGTAAACGGTGTGACAGTCAGGGAAGCGGAGAAAAAAATAGATCCGAAGACGGATCAGATCATCTGCCGGGGCGAACCGATCAGTGAGATGGGGCTGGTCTATTATATGCTGAACAAACCTGCCGGATATCTTTCGGCCACGCAGGATGCCAGAGGCCCGGTGGTGCTGGATCTGATCCATGAAAAAAAGAAAAGCGAGCTGTTCCCGGTGGGGCGGCTGGATATTGATACAGAAGGGCTGCTGCTGCTGACGAACGACGGATCGCTGGCGCATGAACTTCTCTCTCCGAAGAAACATGTAGATAAATGCTACCGGGCTGAGATTGAAGGCATTGTGACAGAGGAGGACTGCCGTCTGTTTGAGGAGGGGCTGGACATCGGAGAAAAAAGACTTACGATGCCAGCTGACCTGCGTATTCTGGAGACGGCCGAGGAGCCGGAGCCCCATTCTCATATTGAGGTAACAATACGGGAGGGAAAATACCACCAGGTTAAGCGGATGTTTGAGGCAGTCGGGAAAAAGGTACGGTATCTGGAGCGGATTTCCATGGGCAGTCTTGTGCTGGACAGAAGTCTGGAGCGCGGCAGTTACAGAAAACTGACAGATGAGGAAATAGAGGAGCTGAAAAATTATGCTGGAAAATAAGAAAGCAGTCATATTTGATATGGATGGAACACTGATGGATTCTATGTGGATGTGGCATGATATAGATATTGAATATTTGGGAAAGTTCGGGCTGAATGTGCCGGACGATCTGGAAGTAGCCGTGGAGGGAATGGGATTTACCGAGACGGCCGTCTATTTTAAAGAGAGATTCGGGATCCCGTCCTCTATTGAGGAGATCAAGGAAGAGTGGCAGCAGATGGCTTACGATAAGTATGCGCATCATGTGTTTTTCAAGCCGGGCGCCGGACGGCTGATCCGGGAACTCAAAGACAGAGGAGTGCTGCTTGGCATTGCGACCAGCAATCACATCGGGCTTGTGAATGCAGCGCTTGCTTCCAACGGAGCGGAAGGAATGTTTGACTGTATCCGCACTTCCTGTGATGTGGCACACGGAAAGCCAGCGCCGGACGTATATTTGGCGGTGGCGGATGCGCTGGGCGTAGCACCGGAGGACTGTCTGGTATTTGAGGATGTGCCGATGGGAGCTCTGGCGGGGCTGAATGCGGGGATGACTGTGTGCGGAGTGGAGGACGCGGATGCGGCGGACCGCACAGAGGAGCTAAAGAAGGTGGCTCAGTATTATGTCCATGATTTTAATGAAGTGCTGGACGGCACGTATGAGGAGCTGAGATGAGTTTGGAGTTTTTACCGGTATCCAGGGCCGATATGGAGAGACAACACATCAGGCAGCTGGATTTTGTATATGTGGTCGGGGATGCGTATGTAGATCATCCGTCTTTTGGCCATGCGATTATCGGACGGCTCCTTCAGTCCAGAGGGTATACGGTAGGGATCATTTCCCAGCCTGACTGGAAGAATCCGGAGAGTATTACGGTGCTGGGAGAGCCGCGCCTGGGTTTTCTTGTTACAGCCGGAAATATGGACTCTATGGTGAATCACTATACGGTATCAAAAAAACACAGACAGACGGATGCCTACACGCCGGGCGGTGTTATGGGAAAACGGCCGGACCGGGCGGTGATGGTTTACTGCAACCTGATCAGGATGGTGTATAAGCATGTGCCGATCATTGCGGGCGGGATCGAGGCCAGCCTGCGGCGGATGGCGCATTATGATTACTGGAGCAATTCGATGCGCCGTTCTCTTCTGATGGACTGCGGAGCGGACCTGATCTCTTACGGGATGGGCGAGCGTTCGATCATTGAGATTGCGGAGGCACTGGACGCAGGGATCGCGGTGAAGGATATTACGTTTATAGCGGGTACGTGTTTTAAGACGAAACAGATTGATCAGATATATGATTATGAAATGCTGCCTTCTTATGAGGAACTTCTGGCGGACAAGACGAATTATGCCAGGAGTTTTTACCGGCAGTACTGCAATACAGATCCCTTTTCAGGCAAAAGGATGGCGGAGCGGTATGATACGGTCTATGTCGTGCAGAACCCTCCGGCGAGGCCGCTGACACAGGAGGAGATGGATGAAGTATATGACCTGCCTTACTGCCGGACCTGGCATCCGGATTATGACGCGGCAGGCGGAGTTCCGGCTATCGCCGAGATCAAGTTCAGCCTGGTCAGCAACAGAGGATGTTTCGGCGGATGTAATTTCTGTGCGCTGACGTTTCATCAGGGAAGAATCATTCAGACCAGAAGTCATGAATCGATCCTGAAAGAAGCGCGGCTGATGACAGAGGAGAAAGACTTCAAAGGGTATATTCACGATGTGGGAGGCCCTACGGCCAATTTCCGCCAGCCTTCCTGTGAGAAACAGCTGCGGGCGGGCGTGTGCAAAAACAGACAGTGTCTGTTCCCGAAACCGTGTCCGAACCTGAAGGTCAGTCACAGGGATTATGTGGATCTTTTGCGGAAGCTGCGTAAGCTTCCGAGGGTAAAAAAAGTATTCGTGCGTTCCGGTATCCGGTTTGACTATGTCTGCGCAGATCCGTCGGATGAATTTCTGAGAGAGCTGGTCAAATACCATATCAGCGGACAGCTGAAAGTGGCGCCGGAGCATGTGAGCCGGCGTGTGCTGGACAAGATGGGAAAGCCGGAGCACAGTGTCTATCTGAAATTTGTAGAAAAGTACAAAAAGATGAATCAGGAGTGCGGGATGAATCAGTTCCTGGTGCCCTATCTGATGTCCTCCCATCCGGGATGTACGATGAAAGATGCGGTAGAACTGGCGGAGTATCTGAGAGAGCTGGGATATATGCCGGAGCAGGTGCAGGATTTTTATCCCACACCATCAACAATATCGACCTGTATGTATTATACCGGGCTGGATCCGCGGACGATGGAGCCGGTCTATGTGCCGAAAAATCCGCACGAGAAAGCACTGCAGAGAGCGCTGATGCAGTATCGCAATCCCAAAAACAGAGAGCTGGTGGAAGAAGCACTGAAGCTGGCCCACAGGGAAGATCTGATCGGATACGGTCCGAGATGCCTGATACGGCCGGAGAATGGACGCGGCTCACAGAAAGGGCAGCCGGCAGCGCATGGTTACGGCTCCGGGAAGAACCGGATGGAGGAAAAAAGCCGCAGCGCAGGAAACAGGCGCGCGGAAGATGCCGGAAAACAGAAAAATACGGCTCGAAGGGAGAGTACAAATGGTCAGAATGAAAGGCAGAAAAAGACCATCCGGAATGTACACAGAAAAAAATCTCCCACAAACTGAAACTCGCAGCTCACGAAAAAACTTTTTCAAACATGATCTGGCCCGTTGCCCGTGGGAATAAAAGTTACTTTTTAAGAGCTGTAAAGCTTAAAAGAACGGACAGAAAGACAGAAAAGAAAGGCGACACACATGAAGAAAACGGCAAAAGGGGATGCAGGATATGTTTCCTATGAGAAAAAAAAGAGAGCGCTGATCACACTGGTGATGTTTGCGATCCCGCTGACAATTTATTTCAGCGGATGGGTCTATGCGGGAACGAGAAAAAATATCATGACCCTGGTGGCAATTCTGGGAGTTCTTCCAGCGGCAAAATGCGCGGTAAATTTCATTATGATTATGCTGCAGAAACCGGTGGATTCGGAGCTGGTGAAACGGACGCAGGAGAAGGCGCAGGGGCTGGTGCAGAGCTATGAGATGATGGTGACGGCCTATGAAGGCCGGATGCCGATCGATGCCATGGTAGTCTGCGGTAATCAGGTTGTATGCTACAGCAGCGCTCAAAAAGGCGATTTTGCATTTATGGAAAAGCATATGGCAAAGATTTTGAGTTCGAACGGATGCTATTCTGTAAAGGTAAAGATTTTCAGGGAAGAGAGGGCTTTTCTGGAGAGAGTGGGACAGATGGCGAAGGATCCGGAAAAATACAGGGAGGGCATTAAGTTCACTCCCAATGAGACATATCCGGATCTTTCCAGAGAAGAAGTCATCAAACATGTGCTGCTTGCAATTTCCGTGTGAGCGGCGGCAGGGAATGGAGAAGCGAGAATGAAGGAAATTGTGATTACCGCCCTGGAAGCGGGACAGCGTATGGACAAGCTTTTGGGACGCTACCTGAAGGAGGCTCCCAAAAGCTTTGTATATAAAATGCTGCGCAAGAAAAATATTACGCTGAACGGGAAAAAAGCAGACGGCTCAGAGAAGCTTCAGGAGGAAGATATCATACGGATTTATTTTGCCGAGGAGACTCTGAAAAAATTCTGCGGGGAAGAGGCCGGGGAGGAGAGCAGCCTGATGCAGCAGTACCCCGGTTATCCGCTGGATGTGATTTATGAGGATCAGAATGTGCTTCTTGTGAACAAACCGGCGGGGATGCTCTCTCAGAAAGCAAAGCCGGAAGATGTGTCTCTGGTAGAATATCTGATCGGGTATCTCCTGAGAAAAGGAGAACTTTCAGCCGGAGAGCTGTCGCATTTTCATCCGTCTGTGTGTAATCGCCTTGACCGGAATACGAGCGGTATTGTGGCGGCGGGCAAGAC
>CAKRNX010000045.1 GCA_934371475.1 uncultured Lachnospiraceae bacterium | reverse complement strand
GTGAAGCAACAAAAGTGTGCTTCGCACACCCCGTGGACCACTGCCTTGGCAGCACAGCTTTTGTTCCGCGCGCGAGCAGGTTGCGTTAGCAATTTCCTGTGAAATAAAAAAAGCTTTTCGTAAAAATCTGTGGGCAGGTCCGCCCGTTACTTGTTTCTGTTGCGGACTTCCCGCCTGGCGTAGACGGGCCGCCGGTTCATTCTGCGCATAGGCGCACGGAAAATCCCGTCGCTCCACTCAGAAATCCCGTCCCGCTCCCCTGCCGCAAACGGCATCAGATACGGGATGCCAAAACTTCTCAGCCCTGCCAGATGGATCAGCAGCGCCAGCCATCCGGCCACAAACCCGTAAATCCCGAAAAAGCCGCACAGCACAATCATACCGTATTTCAGAATGCGGAATGCCTCTGAAAGTTCTTCATTGGGAATTGAAAATGATCCCAGCGCTGTCAGCGCATCTACAATCACAATCATGGGACTGATCAAATTGGCTGTCACTGCTGCCTGCCCGATAATCAGGCCGCCCACAATCCCAATCATGTTCCCGATAGGCCCCGGCATCCGCAGTCCGGCCTCGCGCATCAGTTCAAATGATATTTCCAAAAACAGTACCTCCGCCAGCGCTGCAAACGGTACGCCACGCCTGGATTCTGCCATGGACAGGATCAAATTGACAGGCAGGATCTGGGGATGAAATCCTGTCACTGCCAGATACAGCCCCGGAAACGAAAATGCCAGGAATATTGCCAGGTACCGGATACAGCGCAGCAGGGAGGCAATCTCAAAATTCCCGTAATAGTCATCGCCCGTCTGCATCAGACTGTTCATTGTGGTAGGAAGAAGCAGACCCACCGGCGTATTATCACACAAAAGCAGGATCCGTCCATCCAGCAGCGCTGACGCTGCTTTATCCGGCCGCTCTGTCGTCTGGAACTGGGGAAACGGAGAATACCACACATCCTGCATCAGCTGCTCGATCACTCCACTGTCCATCACTCCGTCTGGGCTGATATTCTGCAGACGGCTCCGAATCTCTTCCAGCAGCTCCGGATACACCAGTCCCTCCATGTACACCAGATTCAGCATTGTGTGCGAGGCTTCTCCCACCACCTGTTCTTCCACTTTCATCTGCGTGGAACGAAGCCGCTTGCGCACAAGCGCTGTATTCATTTTGACCGACTCGCCAAACGCTTCTCTGGATCCTCTCAGTCCTTTTTCTGACTCCGCCTGGGGAACCCCCATGTCCGGATACCCTTTCCCGCCAATCTTGAGTGCGTGTCCGTATCCGTTCAGGAAAAATACCGCATTGCCTGCCAGCACAGCCTGGATTGCTTCCTCCATACTCTGCAGTTCTTTCACATCTGAAATCCCCAGACCATCCTGCCGCACCGTCTCAATGATCTGTTCCGGCTCCATTTTCCAGAAATGATTCAGCATCTTTCCGATCACAGAATCTTCCAGCAGCATATTTCCCACTGCCGTCTCATTATAGACCACCAAACAGTCCACCGGATGCACGGCGCCAATCTTCATCGGACGGACTGTAATATCTGCGCACCCTTCACAAAGCGCCTGCACTCTCCGTTCCACCTGTGAAATATCTTTCGAAACAGATTCCGCCATCCTGCTCCTTTCTTCCGGGAATCTACCTTCGCAGCTGCCTGCCTTTCTCTTATTTTCTGTATCTGCACCAGTCTGCGGGTCAGAACCATTTCTGCACGATGCTGTTTCCCGGATCTGTTTATGATTTTCAAACACAGTCTAGTATGTCCATTTTCCCAGAGAATACTACATAAAATCATAAAACAAAAAACAGCCCTTTTCATCTGATTTACCATGGTTCAGGTCATCAAATCAGACAAATGAGCTGTCTCTTTATTATTATTATTTTATCAAGAACTCCGAGCAGATGTTCTCCTTCTGCTTCCGCTTTCTTTTCCGGTCAATCCAGCTGAAATCTGCATTTTCCCGCTTCATCTGTCCGGCAGCTTCCGGATACCCCAAACACATTCCACACATTCTCCCTGTTTAAAGTTTCCTGCGGTTTTCCGGAAGTTACATTCTGTCCGTTCTTCAGCAGATAAAGCGTATCGCAGTAGAGAGAGGCCAGTGTCAGATCATGCAATACAATCAGTACCGTTTTACCGCTCTTTTTTAAATAGTCCAAGATAAACAGCTGATGCCTGATGTCCAGGTGGTTCGTCGGTTCATCCAGAATAATATTGTCTGTTCCCTGCGCAATCGCCCTTGCCAGATAGACCATCTTCCGCTCACCGCCCGACAGGCTCTGAATACTCCGGTCCGCCACATCCTCCAGATGCATCACTGAGATCGCTTTCTCCACTGCATGTTCGGAATCCTGTCGGCTACTTCCCCGTTCAGTATGAGGAAAACGCCCCATTGCAATGACTTCTCGCACTTTAAAATCAAACAGACAGGCTGTCTCCTGTCCCACGTATCCAACCTGACGCGCCACTTCTTTCGGAGAAAATTTTCTGATGTTCCGGCCGTTCAGGAAAACATTTCCCTCCTGATACGGTACAATAGAAAAAAACGTTTTAATCAATGTGGACTTTCCGCTTCCATTCGGACCGATAATCCCTGTAATCTTTCCATCTTCCGCGGCAACCGTCACACCTTTTAAAATATGTGCTTTTCCAAAATGGACCTGTATTTTATCAAACTCTAACATGGCAACGTCATCCCCCAAATGAATATCTCTTTTTCACCATCAAATACACAAAGAACGGTGCGCCTGTAAAAGCAGTAATAATGCCCAGAGGGATCTCCGTTCCCAGCAATGAACGGGCCACTGTATCTGCCCACACCAGAAAGACCGCTCCTGTCACGACACTCAGTGGAAGAATTGCCTTGTTGTTGGAGGATCTAGCAATCAGCCGGACAATATGCGGGATTACCAGCCCTACAAAGCCTATGATACCCGTCACAGAAACCAGAGAAGCTACCACCAGTGACACTACTGCCATCATAGAAAGTCGAAATCGCTTTACCTTCATTCCAAGAGCTGCCGCCTCTTCTTCTCCCATCATCAGAAGATTGAATTTGGATGCCTGGGAAATAAGAATAATCACCCCCGCTATCGTAGCAATAGCCGGCAACGGCAGCGTTCTCCATTCAGCAGAAGCAATACTTCCCATCTGCCAGTAATAGACCGACGCAATACTTTCCCTGTTCTTGGCGATAAAAATCAGCAGATTAGTAATCGCACTCATAATAGCTGAAATTGCGGTTCCGGACAGGATCAGAGAGACCGGATTCATTCTTCCTCCCCCACCTAACCTGGCAACCGTATATACTGTCACAGACGCAATCATTGCTCCTATAAGCGCCATGGCCGATACATTGGCTGTTACCGGAATAACAGAAATCGGTGCAATCAGCGCCAGTGCTGCGCCTGCCGAAGCCCCGGACGAAACCCCCAGCACATAAGGATCAGCAATAGGATTCAAAACCAGGGACTGCATAGCACATCCGCATGAGGCCAGCCCAGCACCTGTCAGCGCGGCCAGAAGAATACGCGGCATACGGATATTCCATACAATATGATACTGTGCCATTGTCCAGCCCTGCTCCTGCTCTCCGATGCCGAACAACTGATATTTCAGGACTGCAACCACATTTTTAACTGGCAGGCTGGCACTTCCCACGGTAATTGTAAATACAATGCTGCATACAAGAATGACAGTCAGAAGTAACAATATTGCCAAAAATTTTGAATTTTCACGGCGGACCGGTGCCCCGGAACTCTTTCCCGCCTTCGACAGCTTTTTCATCTGTACAGTTTCCTTTCTTGTACCAGACGGACATTTTATCCGCCGCGCTGTGGGTAAATGTTTTCTTCATTCGCCCACATCCGCCAAACTTACCGTAATACAGCAAATGGGAGCAACATGCTCCCATTTACCAAGTCGGACGAATGTCTGTCTGACTTCGCCCATGCAATTTTTTTATAAATCACTGCCACATTTCCCCGCCCGGAACTTATCATTCTGTTTTCCCGCGCAAAGGGAAACGTTTAATCTGTATCCGTTTTTTACCGTACACATTTTTACTATACGCAGGATTACTTATTCGAATTTATCCGGATAGAACTCTTTTGCCAGTGTCTCCACGCCCTGTGCGATATGAATAGAATCATAGACATCAAGCAGAGTGATCGGATACAGTCTGTCGTTCTTCACTGCCGAAAGATCAGCAAAAGCGGCGGTATTCTTAAATTCTTCAATCTTATCTTCTACAGGAGTGGTTCCATAAGCATTAAATACCACTACATCCGGGTTTGCTTCTACAATCTGCTCTGCCGAAACTGTCATCCAGGACTTCTCTGCGTCAGCTGCAAATACATTCTCTCCGCCTGCCAGACGGATCAGCTCACTCTCAAGATGTTTTCCTGCCGTGAAAATCTCATTGCCATCCTGTGAGTCGCATACAACAACTTTCAGCGGTTCTTCCACGTCGCCGATCTTCTCAGATACTGTTTCAATACGTCCCTGCAGCTCATCAATGAGTTCCTGTGCTCTGTCTTCTACTTTAAAGATTTTACCAAGATTGGTCAGATCATCATACACCTGCTGGCAGGAGGGAAGCTCTGCATAGATAGCGGATTTCTGCAGGCAGTTTGCGCCTTTTTCTGCATAAGACTCAAAGGAAGCATTATATTTATCATCGAAATGGTCTGCCATCACAAGATCCGGCTCCAGACTGATGATCATCTCATATGACGGATAGGTAGAACTGTCCGTTCCATTGGGATCTATCAGCGGAATCTCACTATAGGCTTCCTGATATTCCGGAAGAATATCGTTTACACGGTCTCTTCCGCGTCCGACAACCACATCCTGAAGTCCCAGTGCCAACAGCTCTTCCACATATACATCCTCAACGCAGACAACACGCTTGGGCATGGAAGTAAAAGTAACAGTTCGATCACCGCTCTGAATCTCAACAACTCCGTAATCTTCATCAGACTCTGATGCTGCTTCTGTTGCGGTATCTGCAGCAAAAACAGTGAAATCCGCACCTGCAGAGCCAATAGCCGTGAACGCTGCAAGAGTCAGGGCATACAGTGAATGCAACAGTTTCTTTTTCATTTCTTCTTCCTCACTTTCTTTTTGTGAAAATAAATTTTATCATCTGCGCTTCCACGTTGATCCTGCCGGAGACCTTTTGTTTCACAGGACGCAATTTCCTGTAAAATAAAAAAGCCACTCCCGCAATCCGAGACCAGCCAAAACTATCCGTCTGTACACAAAAACAACCCTGCTTTGCTGCCAAAACAAAACAGGTACAGGCACTATAGCATATCCGTCTTTCTCAGGAAAACGCATATACACCCAACTGACATGTATCTGACTTATCCATATCAAAATGGCTTCACAGTGACCGGATCGCCGGGACTCTCACCCAATTCCATGTATCTCAGTTAGATATAATTTTAACAGTCACATTATAACGTCCGTCTATTCTTATGTCAACTTTATTTTACAGCTTTTTATTTTTGATTTATTTCCGTCTCTGATCCCTTCTCTTCCTCCATATGGAGGCTCTCAATGATCGACTGCTTCTGATTTTCGATATGGATCCGGATCGCTTCGCTGGCCGCCTCTTCGGAATGCGCTTCCAGCGCCTGACAGATCACCGTATGTTCTTCTACCAGATTCGCATGACTTGTCTTGTCTTTGAGATTTTCCAGCCGGTAACGGTAAATCTGTTCCCGGATATTGTTGAGGATCTGGATCAGCCTCCGATTCTGCGTCGCTTCACAGATAATCTCATGGAACTCCACATCCGCCTGGGCGCTGGCCATCAAATCATCTTTTTTCAGACATTCTGCAAAGCGTCCGGCTGTCTCCCTCAGCCTCGTCAGCCGCTCCGGCGTCATGTTCTGACACGCCTTGCGGGCTGCCAGCTCTTCCAAAGCCGCTCTCACCTCCAGAACATCTTCCAGATCTGAGATCGTGATCTCCGCCACCACAGCTCCCCGTCTTGGCACCATCGTTACCAGTCCGTCCAGCTGAAGCATACGAATCGCCTCTCGCACCGGAGTCCTGCTCACACCCAGTTTCTGTGCCAGATGGATCTCCATCAGCCGCTCTCCAGGCTGCAGTGTCCCCCGCAGGATTGCCTGTCTCAGTGTCTGAAATACTACATCGCGCAGCGGCAGATCCTCATTCATCTGCAGCTGAATATCATCTGTCATAAAATTGTTTCTCCTTTCCCCTCAACATCACCGTTCCCCCGACTGACGGGTTCCATTTCCCGGAACAACCAGATATTCAAGAATGCCTCGGCATTCCTGCTACTTTCTCATCTGATGACCGAAAAATTCCGTCAGATATACCTGCTTGGCAATGCTTCCCCTCTTCAGCTTCTCATACGCTCTGCGGGCTGCCGCTTTATCATCAAAAAGTCCGAATACCGTCGGACCGCTTCCGCTCATCATCGCATTGACGGCTCCCATCCGTATCATTTCATCCTTGATCTCCTGAATCACAGGATACGCCGGGATCGTCACAGTCTCCAGCACATTTCCCATCTTATCTGCAAGCGTTCCCAGATCTCCCTGCTCCAGCGCCCTGATCTGTCCGTCAATATCCGGATGCTCCTGCAGCTGATCTGCTCTCAGATTGCCATATACAAATTTGGTTGATACATGGATCTTCGGCTTAGCCAGCAGCACCTGACAGGGTACCGGCGCAGGAAGAGGTGTCAGCTTTTCTCCGATCCCTTCTGCCAGCGCTGTCCCGCGCATGATGCAATAAGGCACATCGGCTCCCAGCTTCAGCCCCCGCTCCATCAGCTCTTTCTGTGTCAGTCCCAGCCGGAACAGACGGTTCATTCCCACCAGCACGGCCGCCGCATCAGAACTGCCCCCGGCCAGCCCGGCTGCTACGGGGATATGCTTTTCCAGATTAATAAACACTCCTTTTTCAATCTGAAACTCTTCCATCAGGAGGCTGGCGGCCCGGTAAACCAGGTTATCTGCATTTACCGGAAGAAAACTCAGATTTGTTTTTACCCGTATCCCTGCGCCTTCTGTCACCGTCAGCGTCACTCTGTCGTACAGCCGCACGGTCTGCATGATCATCCGCAGATCATGATATCCGTCCTCTCTTTTTCTCAGGACATCCAGCCCCAGATTTATCTTTGCCATTGCCTTTAATTTCAATTCTTTCATATTTTATCCCGTTACGGCCGACTGTATGACCGCTTTCATTGATCCGTTTATTTTCGGCTTTCCGCCTGAATATCTTAATTGTATACAAAATTCAGGTCAGATGCAATCCTTTTCTTCTCGAAGTTCCAATCTCCTATCGCAGTTCTCATTTTAAGTTTTCAGCAGTTTACCCGCTCTACTTCTTTCATAATAATCAGGTGCTCGCCTCCGGAAATCTCCTCACTCTCCAATCCGTTCATCTGCATGATCCTCTGTGGCGTCGTATAGTATTTCCGCGCAATATCCCACAGGCAGTCGCCCTGCTGCACAATATAGCCGACAATTCCCGGCAACTGCTGGATCTTCTGCAGATCCAGATCTTTTTCGCTGATATCGGCAATGCACATCTGCTTTCTCGGGCGCACCACCAGCAGATTCAGGCTGACAGATGCCCGCACCTCAATAGCCTCGCTGTCCGCCATGGCTGCCGACAGCTGCTCCAGGTCCGCACTCAGATGATAGCGGCACGTATCGTCAATCCCCGGCACATCTGCAAAATGAGAAAACGGAATACTGCCCTCCAGCATCGCAAACGGCATAGAATCATCCGATGATACATACAGGATCTGCACCGGCACTGCGCCCTCAATCTGGATCCCCGTCTCCCTCAGCTGAACTTCATCCATTTTCACAGTGCCCTGGCAGCTGCAGATCTGCAAAATTCTCGGACCGCCGCCTTCTGCCATGATGCGCCCTGACGCACGCAGTCTGGAACCGTTGCGCATAACCAGACTCTCATACATCTCCTCTCTCGCAAATACTTCCAGTTCTTTTTCCGGTGAAAAGACATCCTCCAGAATCTCCATCTCCCGGCAGGCATACAGACGGATATCCAGTTCCAGAGTCCCCTCCAGATGGAACATGCGGTTTTCCCCGTCCATATCCTCATGGAACTGGATCTCGGCCTGCCCCAGCATCACCTGTACATCCGGGATCAGATCTTCTTCCATCGTACCGGTTTCCACTTCTCCCCGCACCGGTATGATATGCTCTGTCCACTGTTTCGTGCCGTTTTCATCCTGGGCATCATAGAGCACGAACACAAACAGCTCTCCCTCAACCTGAAGCCTGTTTTCCTTGATCCTCACTTCACAGCTGCGCAGCTGCATATTTTCCCACAGGATCTCCCGGATATCCGGCTTGTTGGATGAAAGCAGAAATTCTTCCCTGATCCTTACAATATCCTTTTTCTGCACTTCCATCTGCATATATTCCAGTTTCTTTTTCTTCTGGCACAGGGTCAGACTGCTTTTCGCCTCTGTCGCCGTACTGATATCATAAATCTCATCCTGCGTTATGGTAAATGTCAGTACCCCCCGCACGCTCAGTTTTCTGGAATTAATCATACTCACACTCATGTCCTCAATCTCGCAGCCTACTGACACATTTTCTCCTGCTTCCAGCCCCTCCATATTGATAAACTCATCAAATTTCAGCTGGCTGTCCAGTCTATGTATCTGCCGCTCCTGCGTATTGTCCATATAGAGAACACCAATCTGCACATGTCCTTTCACCTGCACTCTTCCTGTTTCAGATCGATTTGTATCGATAATTGCTTTTGCCTTATTCTGAATCAGTGTCTCTACATCCGGTTTTGCATCCGGGACATTAAAATCTTCCTCCAGTGTCACCTGGCTCACAGCTCTCCTGGCCTGGCGATACATATGAATATTCTTTTTCTGAAGCTCCATTCCCGCACTCCTCCCTCTCTGCCTGAACTATTCAAATACAATCTCTTTTTCCCTGTTTTCCATTTTTATCACAATCACCGGAAAAGACGGTTCCCCGGAAATTTTTTCTCCCTGCTGCGGCCCTGTCAGTGTCGTAACGATATAGATCTGATCCTCTCCCTCAGAACATTCATCTACCGTAATGCTGTACCCTCCCGTATCCTGTTTTCCATATCCCCTCACGGCATACAGACTCCCCTGATCGGAGAATGCGATCTGCATCTCTTCTTCCTTATGTGCATCGATTACCTTTGCCAGCTCCCCCGGTACTTCCTCTGACGATACCACCGTAAAATCAAGCGCGGTCCGATCTTCCTTCTGCCTGTCAAGCCCGCAGCCGCCCGCTCCCAGCATACACAAAATTATCAGGGGAACCAGCGCAAGTCTCAGATATCTTCGCGCCTCTTTTACCTCTCCCAGCATCCAGTCTGCCTCTCTGCATTTTTTTCTTATCAATGATATCTATGTGCAAACGCAAAACTTTATGACAAAACAAAAGTGTGCTTCTCACACCCCGTTTCGGTCGGCGCAAAACCATTGTCCACCGGACAATGTGCGCCTTGCCGGAGGCTTTTTGTTTCACAGGACGCAATTTCCTGTGAAACAAGAAAGCGGCTGACCGACAGATTTCTTCTGCCAGCCAGCCGCTTTCTTTTATTTTCTTTATTTCTTATTCTGTTTTTCTTCCTCAATCTTGTCGAGCGTATCCTGTTTGATCTCCCTGCGCAGCTTCTTCAGATACTCGGAAAATTCTGTCTGCTCTTTTCCATAAGTGAGGTTCAGATCGTATTCCAGCGGAAGCCACGTAGAAATATCTGCCTCGTTATGAGAGATCAGCGCTTCCAGCTTATCCAGCGCCTTATAAATCCTGGCCTCTGTCGTAACCTGTTCTTCCATCTCCCGGTACAGAACACTCAGATCAGTACAGTATGGTTCCGGCAGCTCCTTTACCCAGGTGTGCAGAATTTCTTCTTCCCTGCGCTCATCCTCCCCGCTCTTTTCAAATGTGGGAATATCACCGGTAAATGCTTCTCCCATATCGTGGAAGATACACATCCGGATCACTCTGTTCATGTCTGCTCCGGGAAACTCGTCACCCAGAAAATAGGCCATGATCGTCAGCCTCCAGCAATGCTCTGCTACGCTCTCCCTCCGACCACTCTTAAACCAGCAATGCCTTGTATTTTCCTTCAGTCTGCCCGCAAGATGAAGGACATTTAAAAATTCTCTCGCCTCCATGGTATCTCTCCCTCCGGCACATTCGTAATGAGCAGATGCTCCGTCTTTCTCTCATTGCGGCTGCGCACATTGTAGAGATAACGGTTGTCAAATGTCATCATCCGAAAACCGCAGTCCTGGTACAGCCCTGCAATATACTCCGTATTTTTGATCACCAGCAGAAATCTGGCGCTCGTTTTCTTCAGATAATCAGCCAGGCGCTCCTGATCCTCCCGCCCGAACTCCTTCCCCTCATAATCCGAAAAATCCGTATCATAAGGCGGATCCAGGAATATAAAATCCCTCTCATTCAGATCCAGTCCGTCCAGGAATATCTCAAAGTCCATGCACCCCAGCTGAGTACGCTCCATCAGGCGGCGCACATCGTCCCCGAACATATGTCTTACCTTGAGGCCGAAATCTTTCCCATTATAGGAAATGCCACCGTAGGGAATGTTAAATTCTCCCTTCGCATTGTAGCGGAACATCGCCCCGTAACAGTATTCCCTGATAAAATAAAAATTGGCACCGCGGTATGCCTGTGATACATTTCGTTTTCCTGATGCAATTTCATTAAACACATCACGGAAATACATATAATAACCACTGGTAAATCCGGTAATCAGATTATCCTTCAGATCGCTGCCGGAAAACGGTCTTTTCTTATTATTCTGAATCGTGCGCAGAAATTTATCCTCTGTCATCCGCAGAATCTGTTCCAGAAAAGCCTCCTGATCCAGCACCAGCTCTGTCATAACGCCGGGGTCTTCCCTCAGTCTCCAGACAAGCCCGCGGTTCAGCTGAAGTCTGCGCACATCCACGCCGTCCTTTCCGGCCGTCTCGTACATCCGATACAGCGCCAGAATGTTAGGAAACTCCTCCTGACACCACTGCTGCAGGCGGAGAAAGCTTTCCCCGTACAGTTTCAGCAGATGATGAAACTGCGGATCCTGATCCTTCACCAGCCGGTAAAAATCCATCAGATCCTTCGATGTATCATTAATGGCTGCTTTCTGCGGATTCAGATAAAAAAATACCGCCCCGCCGCCCACAAAAGGCTCAATATATCTGTCATATTCCGGTATCAGCGAATCAAACCGGCTGATTTCTCCGGTTTTCCCTCCCGGCCATTTTATCAGAGGTTTTAACATGTCTTTCTCCTGGTTCTTTCTGAGTTCTCCGAAAACTGAAGTGCAAAAATATGCCTCAAGACCCGTTTCAAAAGGCTTTTATTTCACAGGACGCAATTTCTTGCTTTGCACTTTCAGCATTTCCTGTTATCTAAAATTTCCGGATGCCGTCGCTTCCGTCATCCACTGTATTTTCAATCGACCTGATTACGACATCATACCCATAATCATCGTCCACTTTGACATGGACTACGTCATTCACCTTGTGCCCCATCAGTGCACTGCCAAGCGGTGACTCAATACTGATCAGACCTTTCAGGGAATTTCCCCGCACAGAAGTCACTACCTTGTATGTCTCCTCCATATCATCCTCTTCGAAATACACAGTCACCGTATTGTTCAGACCTACCTCATCCTCTTTGGAATCTTCTGAAATAACTCTGGCCGTTTTCAGCATTCTCTCCAGATAACGGATCCTGCTCTCATTCTGATTTTTGTCCTTCTTGGCCGCATAATATTCAAAGTTCTCACTCAGGTCTCCCTGTGCCCGCGCTTCCTTAACCGCCTCAATAGCATCTTTGCGCACTACTAACTTGCGGTACTCAATCTCCTGCTCAATCTTCTCTACATCTTTCTTAGTCAGCTCTGTTCCCACTGCTCCAGCCTTCTTTCTGTTCAAGCTTGCTATCAAAATCCAAAAATGTCCTTGTATTCTTGAACTGACATCTTTCTGTATTTTAACAGAACTTTCCGTTCTTGCAAAGGGGAACTTTTCTCCGGAAAACGAGGACTCGCCATCAGCTGCGACATCCAAACACGCGTTACTCCTTCGGTATCTCTTTCCGGTAAAAATATCCCCATGGCACTTTGCTCGATACATCGGCAAAATTTTCTTTTCGAATTTCTCTGATCTGACCGTCATGCTCAATGATCAGCAGCCGGTCTGCCAGGGACAGGGAGTCAGAAAGATTCAGCGACAGATCTACGACCGTAATTCCCCGATCCAGCAGCATTTCCAGCAGCTTCCAGATTTGCATCCGGTGCGCCAGATCCGCTCCTTTAAACGGTTTGATGCAGTAGACAATTTGGGGATGCTGCAGCAGCACACGGAAGTAAATCAGCTGATATTTCTGCCTTTCGCTCAGATTTTCCACATTTTTATCAAATGTCTCATCGCCCAGCATCGATCCGTATTCTCTGCGAATGCTGCTGCGTATGCTGTCATTTTTCCAGATATTCCCCATCCGTCTGGCCAGGGACATACACAGGTTGTCCATATAGCTCAGTTCCGGGAACAGCATGGAAGTCGTGGGCGACTCCTGAATCACCGCCGTCTGGTCATCCTTACTGTACTCTTCAGTCAGAATTTCCGTCATCTCCTGTAAAATTCTGTTTTCCCGGATCTGCACAGCCAGGTATTCACCGTGGTAGATTGGGAAGGAAATCCTGCGCCCGATGCTCTCACTGTCATGACTCCACCGGCAGTAAATCTCGGGATCTGTCAGCTCCTGTTTTCGCTTTTCCTGGTGAACGCGCACCATCCGACTGTAATTTCTGTTATATTCTATGCTGTAATGATAGACTTCTTTCGTCTCTGTCTTCAGCATATCTTTCGGTATCACTTTCCAGATCCGCCCGTCGGTCAAAAACGCCACCCTGTCACAGAGATTATTTTCCTCCTCAAAATGAGGACTGATATACAGAAACGAAAAACCTCTGCCCGCATAATGGCGCAGCATGCCATGAAGCTGCTCCAATTCCCTGTCGCTGACCAGTGCGCCGATCTCCTCCAGCACAATCAGACGGTTTCCGGCCACCACTGCCCGCAGCAGCTCCACAGTAATCCGCTGAAACACACTCAGCCCTTCAATTCTGGCATCCGCCGGTATCTGCATTCCAATCTCTTCGAGGAACGGCTCCAGCTGCCGGTTCAGCAGCTTTGTGTGAATGAGTTCCTGCTTAAATCCATGGCGCATCACAAACACATTGTCTGCGATGGTCATAGACTCCACCAGCGAACTTTTGGCCTGGATAATGCTGATTCTGTTGTGGGATCCCGACGATTTTCTCCAGGAATTTACCATCTTGCCACCGTAATAAATATACCCGTCGTACAGCGGCAGATTCACCTGCATCAGCTTCAGCAGCGCTGTTTTTCCCTGACCGTTAAACGGAAGCATCCCCATGATTTCGCCTTCGTAGATCTGAAGGTTGAAATCTTCCAGCTTTACAACCTCTGCTTCTTTATATGTAACCCTCTCCATTCTGAACACTTCGTTTTTCATGTCAGCACGCTCCGATTTTTTACGTCTCTGTCACTGGCCGTAATGGGAATCGTAATCTCCACGTCCGTGCCCCGCTGAAGAACGGAATAAATGTGCATCCCATATTCATCGCCGAAAATCAGATGAATCCTGTTATTAACATTGACCAGCGCAATACCGCCCTTTTTCTCTTCCGATGATCCAAATGAATCATTGGCTCTGCCAAGCTTGCGGTTCAGCGCCGCCAATGTTTTCTCATCCATCCCCACCCCGTCATCCGAGATGCAGATAATCAGCCGGTCCTGTGTACATGCAAAGCGGATATAGAGATTTCCGGCACCGATTTTTAGCTCTGTCCCGTGTATGATACTGTTTTCAAGAATGGGCTGCAGGGTCAGCTTGGGGATTCTGCAGTTCATGATCTTCTCATATTCCGATGGATCGTACTCAATGTGCAGATTCAGCCGGTCGCCAAAGCGGTATTTCTGTATCCCAAAATATGTCTCGCAGTTATCCAGCTCTTCCTCCACCGATACCAGATTTTCTACTTTCGTGATCGTATATCGGAAAAATTTGGCCAGCGCCTCCGTCATATCCGCTACGCTGTCCAGCCCTGCAATCAGTGCTTCTCCCCGGATACTCTCCAGTGTATTGTACAGGAAGTGCGGATTGATCTGATTTTGCAGCGCCAGGTACTGCGCCTGCCGTTTATTCAGATCCATCACCTGCGGAGAATGCAGAAATTTCTCCAGGAAACGCATCTCCTTCTCCGTACTCGGCGTCAGCAGAGCTGCCTGCTCGCCGTCCCCTTCCAGCAGCATATATCCTTCCAGAAACCGCTCCATTGTCTTTTCTGCCTGCCGGTAGGGTCTTACAATCCACAGAATGCCTGCCGCCGCATACGCCGCAGCTGCCGCGCCTGTTGCCGCTACACTCCACAACAAAGCCTGTCCCTGCAGATACAGCACCGTCTGAGTTACAGTCAGCACCAGCAGCAAGACAAATACCGCTGCTCCCATCAGACGCACTCTATCAGAAATATATCGTTTTTTTGTCCGTTTTCTGTCCATTGCCACCTTCCTCAGCCATACAGCTTGCGGTAGGTGGAAGGCTTCACCTCCGTCACTTTCTCAAATGTCTGGGTAAAATGTTTCAGGTCATTATATCCCACTCTTCTGCAGATCTCCGTCACCGGCAGATTACTCTCCCTCAGCAAAATTTTGGCCTGCTCAATCCGCACATGGATCAGATAGCGGGCAAATCCTTCTCCTTCCGTCTTTTTAAACAACGCACTGAAGTAGGCGGGACTTAACCCCACCGCATTGCTGACCTCTTCCTGTGTAATCGGCTCTCCGTAATGGCTCTGAATATATTCTTTTGCCTTCCGGATGGGCCGAACTCTCTCGTTTTCCCGCCGTTCTTCCAGCTGGCGGATATGTGTCTGCTGAAATGTGCGCAGCAGTCCGAATAGTTTCTCCGTACTGCCGCACTGCTCACATTGCCTGCGGAACTTCTCCAGACATTCCGCCCGGTCCGTAAGCTGAATGCAGGCCGTGAAAACATCCGCAGCACTGTAAACCAGATCCAGGATATCGCATCCTCTGGGATTCCTGGCCTCGTTGACTTTCTGCTGCAGAAAGTCTGCCGCTCCGTCCGCCAGCTCGGTACTCATCACTTCCACTGCATGAGTGATTTCCCGCACATATTTTTCCAGCAGATTTTCACTCTGAAACGAAGTGTAGGACTCCTGCGGTTCCAGCAGTCTGCCGCTGCCTTT
>CAKRNX010000044.1 GCA_934371475.1 uncultured Lachnospiraceae bacterium | reverse complement strand
ATTCAGAAATGCCGGGACAATGGTTTTGTGCCGGCTGAAATGGAGAGCAGATATTAGGACGTGCCTGAGAAAGACTTTTCGTAAGCTGTGAGTTCCGAGATCTGCGAGCCCCAATTTGCGGTACATTTTGCCCCTATTCGGTTGAAATCTCCCACAACTGGAATTCGCAGTTCACAAAAAACCTTTTTCAAACACACTCTAGGAACATAAAAATAAGGAGGTACGCGGTGAATTTTACACACTTGCATGTTCATACGGAGTACAGTCTGCTGGACGGCTCCAACAAAATAAAGGAATATGTGGCCAGAGTCAAAGAACTGGGGATGGACAGCGCGGCGATCACAGATCATGGAGTGATGTATGGTGTCATTGATTTTTACCGGGCTGCCAGAGAGGCCGGGATCAATCCCATTCTGGGATGTGAGGTCTATGTGGCACCGGGTTCCCGCTTTGACCGGGAGACCGGCAAGGCTTCCGGCGATGACAGGTATTATCACCTGGTGCTGCTGGCTGAGAATAATCAGGGTTACGCCAATCTGATGAAAATTGTTTCCAGAGGTTTTGTGGAGGGCTTTTACTATAAACCCAGGATTGATATGGAGATCCTGGAGCAGTATCATGAGGGCATCATCGCGCTGAGCGCCTGCCTGGCGGGAGAAGTGCAGCGGAATCTGGTGCGCGGCTTCTACGAGGAGGCTAAAGAGGCGGCGCTCCGCTATGAAGGAATATTCGGCAAGGGCAATTATTTCCTGGAGCTTCAGGATCACGGGATCCCGGAACAGCGGATGGTCAATCAGCAGCTGATGCGCATGAGCCGGGAACTGGGGATCGACCTGGTGGCAACAAATGACGTGCATTATACGTATGCGGAGGATGCGGCATCCCACGATATTCTGCTCTGTATTCAGACGGGCAAAAAACTGGCGGATGAGGATCGGATGCGCTACGAAGGCGGCCAGTATTACGTGAAATCGCCGGAGGAGATGGCGCAGCTGTTCCCCTATGCGATGGAAGCGCTGGAAAATACGCACAAAATTGCGCAGCGGTGCCATGTGGATATTGAGTTTGGCGTGACGAAACTGCCCAAATTTGATGTGCCATCTCCCTACACTTCCTGGGAATATCTGAACAAGCTGTGTTTTGAAGGTCTGGAGGAGCGATACCCGTCGGTGACGAAGGAACTGAAAGACAGATTGAACTATGAGCTTGGCGTTATTAAGGCGATGGGATATGTGGATTATTTTCTGATTGTGTGGGACTTCATCCATTACGCAAGACAAAATGATATCATGGTAGGGCCGGGCCGAGGATCCGCAGCAGGAAGCCTCGTAGCCTATACGCTTGGCATCACGAAGCTGGATCCGATTCGATATAATCTGTTGTTTGAACGTTTCCTGAATCCAGAGCGTGTATCCATGCCGGATATCGATGTGGATTTCTGTTTCGAGCGGCGGCAGGAAGTCATCGACTACGTAGTGCGCAAATACGGCAAAGACCGGGTAGTGCAGATTGTGACATTTGGTACAATGGCGGCCAGGGGCGTGATCCGGGATGTGGGACGTGTGATGGATCTGCCATATGCGCTGTGCGACACGATCGCGAAGCTGGTGCCCAATGAGCTGAATATTACGATCAATAAGGCGCTGCAGGTGAGTCAGGAGCTGCGCACAATGTATGAGACGGATGAGCAGATCAAAGTGCTGATTGATATGGCGAAGCGTCTGGAAGGTCTGCCAAGGCATACTTCGATGCATGCGGCCGGCGTGGTCATCAGCCAGAAGGCAGTGGATGAGTATGTGCCGCTTTCCAGAGCGTCTGACGGAACTATCACGACACAGTTTACCATGACAACGCTGGAGGAGCTGGGACTGCTCAAGATGGATTTCCTGGGACTGCGGACTCTGACAGTGATCCAGAATGCGGTGCGGATGGCAGAGAAGAGCAGCGGGAAATCGATAGACATGGATCACATTAATTACGATGACAAGGCTGTGCTGGCATCTCTTGGAACGGGAAAGACGGACGGTGTGTTCCAGCTGGAGAGCAGCGGGATGAAGAACTTTATGAAGGAACTGAAACCGCAGAGCCTGGAGGATGTGATCGCGGGGATTTCTTTATACCGTCCGGGTCCCATGGATTTTATTCCGCAGTATATCAGAGGCAAGAACAATCCGGAGATGATTACATATGACTGCCCGCAGCTCAAACCGATCCTGGAGCCGACGTACGGCTGTATTGTCTACCAGGAGCAGGTTATGCAGATCGTGCGTGATCTGGGCGGCTACACACTTGGCCGGAGTGATCTGGTGCGCCGTGCCATGAGTAAGAAAAAAGCGGCGGTGATGGCTAAAGAGCGGCAGAATTTCGTCTACGGAAATGAAGAAGAAAAAGTGCCGGGCTGCATTGCCAACGGTATCAGTGAGCAGACGGCAAATAAAATCTACGATGAGATGACGGATTTTGCCAAATATGCGTTCAACAAGTCCCATGCGGCGGCGTATGCCGTGGTGTCGTATCAGACGGCGTGGCTGAAATATTATTATCCGGTGGAATACATGGCGGCCCTGATGACTTCTGTGATTGATAATCCGGGAAAAGTGGCGGAGTATATCATGTCCTGCCGGCAGATGGGGATTGAGATCCTGCCGCCGGACATCAATGCGGGAGAGAGCGGTTTCTCCGTGGATCACGGAAGGATCCGGTATGGACTCTCCGCCATCAAGAGTGTGGGAAAACCTGTGATCGAGAGTATTCTGGAAGAGCGCAGGAGAAACGGAATATTCCGGGATCTGCGCGACTTTACGGAACGGCTGACAGGTAAGGAGATCAATAAAAGGACAGTAGAGAGCTTCATTAAGGCGGGAGCGCTGGACAGACTGGGCGGTACCAGAAAACAGCTGATGATGGTTTATGCGCAGGTGATGGACAGCGTTGCCCAGGAGCGCAAGGCTTCCATCAGCGGGCAGATGTCTCTGTTTGACCTGATGGGCGAGGAAGAAAAGAAGGAGTATTCGATCCGGATGCCGAGAGTAGGAGAGTATCCCAAGAGCCAGCTGCTGGCGTTTGAGAAGGAAGTGCTGGGCATCTATGCGAGCGGCCATCCGCTTGAGGAGGACGAGGAACTGTGGCGGAAAAATATTTCTGCCGTATCCGCAGATTTTGCGTTGGATGAGGAACTGGGGCATCCCAAGATTCCGGACGGCTGCAAGGCGATTATCGGCGGTATCATCGAGAGCAGGACGATCAAATATACGAAAAAAAATCAGACTATGGCGTTTTTTACGCTGGAAGATCTGCTGGGCACAGTGGAAGTGCTGGTGTTCCCGAGAGATTATGAGAAATACAGCGCACTGATTGCAGAGGACGCCAGAGTATTCGTACAGGGAAGAGCTGATGCGGGCGATGATAAGCCGGGCAAGCTGATCTGCGAAAAAATCTGGAATTTTGAAGAAGTCCCCAGGGATATCTGGATTCAGTTTGAGAGCCGGGAGGCCTTTGCGGCCATGGAGCAGCGGCTTTATCAGACAATCAGCGACAGCGACGGCAAGGATCAGATCGTGATTTATGTAAAAAATCCCCGCGCAGTGCGCCGTCTGGGAGAGCGCTACAGTGTGCGCGGCTCCAGAGAGCTGCTTGAACAGCTTGGCAGTATGTTTGGCAGTGAAAATATAAAAGTGACGGAACGCAGAGAAATGAAATAATCTGCCACGCTTTACAAACAGGAAAAAATAGATTAGAATAATCGAAAAGATCAGAAAAAGACCATGGAATTGCTGTCTTGACAGGAGGAAAAGAAATGGCTGCTAAATTAAAGACAATAGGTGTACTTACCAGCGGCGGAGATGCTCCGGGCATGAATGCCGCCATTCGTGCGGTAGTCCGCAAAGCGATCTCACAGGGCATGAATGTAAAGGGAATTTATCAGGGATACAAGGGACTGCTCAATGAGGAAATCGTCGATCTGCAGGCAAGGGATGTGTCAGATACCATTGCCAAAGGCGGCACGATCCTGTACACTGCGCGCTGTGCGGAGTTCAGAACGGAAGAGGGACAGAAGCTGGGCGCTGAAGTCTGCCGCAAACACGGCATTGAAGGTCTGGTAGTCATCGGCGGAGACGGATCTTTCCAGGGCGCACAGAAGCTCGCGGAGCAGGGGATCAACACGATTGGCCTGCCGGGAACGATTGACCTGGATATTGCGTGTACGGAATATACGATCGGCTTTGATACCGCAGTAAATACGGCGATGGAAGCGATTGACAAGGTAAGAGATACTTCCACCTCCCATGAGCGCTGCAGTATTATTGAGGTAATGGGAAGAAATGCCGGATATATTGCTCTGTGGTGCGGAATTGCCAACGGCGCGGAGGACATCCTCCTTCCGGAGTCTTACGATTATGATGAGCAGAAGCTGATCAACAACATTATCCAGAACCGTAAGAGAGGCAAGAAGCATCATATCATCGTGAATGCGGAGGGCATCGGTCATTCCAGCAGTATGGCAAGACGTATCGAGGCGGCTACCGGCGTGGAGACAAGAGCAACGATCCTGGGCCACATGCAGCGAGGCGGAAGCCCCACCTGCAAAGACCGTGTGTACGCGTCCATGATGGGAGCCTATGCGGCAGATCTGCTGGCAGAGGGCAAGAGCAACCGTGTTGTGGGATACCGCAACGGCGAGTATGTGGATTTTGATATCAATGAAGCGCTGGCCATGCAGAAAGACTTGCCGGAGTATATGGTGAGAGTCAGCAAGGCTCTGAGCATCTGATATGGCCTCCGGCAGAATTGCAGAGGTACGCAGGAGAATATGTCATGCAGATGCATGACGTGCACTTGCGGCAGGGATGGCGGTGCATTCCAGAAGTGAGCGTCAGTGAGATAAGGAAAAACAGAATGCCGGACAGAAATGTCCGGCATTTCCTGATACAGGAAACTGCTGACGCAGCCTGCGGGGGATATGAAGCACACTTTTTTTCAAAAAAGGAGATAGAGTATGATAACCAGTTCATCAAACAGCCAGATCAAAAATATGATTCAGTTGAAAAAAAAGCCGAAAGAGCGCACCAGGCAGGATCTGTTTCTGGTGGAAGGGATCAAAATGTTTCTGGAGGCGCCGAAGGACCGGATCGGAAAGGTGTACGTATCCGCCGGATTTTACGGGGACAGACACCATCAGGAGCAGCTGAAAGGATATGATTATGAAGTAGTATCAGACTCTGTGTTTGAGAGTATTTGCGATACCAGGACGCCGCAGGGAATTATCTGTGCTGTAAAACAGTTTCATTATAAAGAGGAAGATCTGTTTGGACAGAAAGGGCAGCATCCCCTGTGCATGGTGCTGGAAAATCTCCAGGATCCGGGAAATTTGGGAACTATTTTCAGGACAGCAGAAGGTGCTGGCGTGACGGGCATTCTGCTCAGCCGGGACTGTGTGGATCTGTATAACCCAAAGGTAATCCGATCTACGATGGGCTCGGTGTACCGGATGCCTTTTTACTATACAGATGACCTGCACGGGACACTGCAGAATTGGAAGAAGAAGGGAATGCATCTGTATGCGGCTCATCTGAAAGGCACTCATACATATGATCAGGAGGACTACAGGCAGCCCGCCGCATTTTTGATCGGCAATGAAAGTCAGGGGCTGACGGAGGGGACGGCAGACCTGGCAGATCACTATATCCGGATCCCTATGAGCGGCCAGGTAGAATCCCTGAATGCCGCGGTAGCCTCGGCGATTCTCATGTACGAGGCAAGGCGTCAGAGAAATTAAGAAAGAATTAAGACTTGACAAACCACCTTGTATGAATTAGAATAAGCCTGTAACATGATTTAACAAATTTGTAACAAATTAAAACGGAACAGTATGATTTATTGTATTGTAGTTATTTTGAACGCAGAATAAGTATTTCCCCGCTTCAAGTGTTCGGAGCGCTAAGCGGTGGGTCAGGGAGATGCTTATGTCAGCGAAAGAGGATTGCGAATGTCCGATTTATACAATATTCATACAGGGAGGTAATCAGAACATGAAAAGAAGTGCGAAGTATCTGGCAGTCTGTACCGCGGCGGTAATGACAGTATCAGCCACAGCCGGGATGTCAGTTATGGCTTCCGAAGATAAAGCATTCAGTATTGATATGACAAATAATACCGATGAGATGTGGGCCGGACTGGCGATGACGAATGATGATACCGTCAATACAGGAGCCAATATCCGTTCTGCCGCAGACGCAAATGGTGAGGTGGTTGCCTGCCTGTACCGCGGAGGTGCAGTAGAAGTCCTTCATAAAGGGGACGAATGGTCAGAGGTTAAGTCTGGTAAAGTGACAGGATATATCAAGAACGAGTACCTGATGTTCGGCACAGAGGCCAAAGGCCTGGCTGATTATTACGGCGTGGATGGTGTGGAAGCGTCCTGGGATGATGTACATGTATTTGCACAGCCCAGCGCTGATGCCAAGATCATTCATACGGCAAAAGCCGGCGAAGCATATCAGGTAGTGAGCGATGAGGGACACTGGATTACCGTGCAGTATGGCGCTGATCAGCTGGCCTATGTGTCAGAAGAGGATGTCAAGAGAGTTCTTCTGGTAGACGAGGCAATCCCGCTGGATGAGAACGGAAATTATGTGGATACTTCGGCAGATGATACATCTTACAGCGAGGATAACAGTGACAGCAGCTGGTCTGATCCGGGCTACAGTGATTCTTCTGACAACAGCTATGATCAGGGATCCTGGGACAGCAGTTCAGGCAGTGACAGCAGTTATGATAACAGCTACGATAATAGTTATGATAACAGTGGAAGCAGCAGTGACAGCAGCAGCAGTGACAACAGTGGCAACAGCGACAGTGACAACAGCGGCAGCTACGACGATGGAAGCAGTGATGATACCAGCTGGGATGACGGAAGCGATGACTATGTAGAGGATGACAATTCCGATGACAGCTATACGGATGACGGTTCCTACGACGATTCCTACGATGATTCAAACGATATCGAGGACGTAGACGGAGCAGAGGAGTTTACTGATAACAATACTTCTTCAGGCAGCGACAGCTACGATGACTCCTATACGGATGATGCGTATACAGATGATAGTGATACGGACGATACGTATACGGACTACAATGACACAGAGTATACAGACGATACCTACACAGAGGATACAACGGATAACAGCACATCTTATGATGATGGATCACAGTATACGGATGATACGACAGACAGCAGCAGCTCTTCTGTAAGTTCCAGCGATCTCGACCTGATGGCAGCTATTATTTACTGTGAGGCGGGCAACCAGAGTTATGAGGGAATGGTAGCGGTAGGCGCTGTGGTGATGAACCGTGTGGCCAGCTCGTCTTTTCCGAACTCTGTCAGTGAGGTGATTTACCAGAGCGGCCAGTTTACACCGGCTTATTCAGGAGCTCTTTCCAGCGCACTGGCTAACGGCGTCCCCAGCGCCTGCTATGATGCAGCATCCGCAGCGCTCGCAGGAGAAAATCCGGTAGGCGGGGCTATGTATTTCAATACAGGATCCGGATCTGGCATTAAGATTGGAGCTCACCAGTTCTATTAATAATAAAAATGATACGTAAGCGAACGTAATTCCAAAAATACCGCCTGTGAGGCTGCGCATTCCCCGCGCAGTTTCACAGGCGGTATTTATGCTATAGGGAATTTTAAGAATTTCCTATAGCATAAGCCTCCGGCGTGATGCGCAGCTCGCAGAGAAGAAGCCTGCTCGCGCGCGGAACAAAAGCTGTGCTGCCAAAGTTGTGGCCCGCGGGGGGCGCAAAGCACACTGTTGTTCTTACTGCAGTAATTCTTTCATGACAAACTCGTAGATTGGCTGGCATTTTTTCTGCCATTGCTGACAGATAGCTTTTGCCTGCGTTTCATCTGGGACGGAGAGGGTCAGATCAATCAGATCAGTCTGTTTTTCCTTGACACGGCAGCGGACAGAAATCTCGCCGGAGGTGTTCTTGTAGTAGTCAGCCAGGATGGAGACTTCATTGCGGAACTGCAGCCGGTTCTCTTTCAGATATTGGTCCAGATCATCCTGAATGGACTGGGAAATGTTATTCCGGAAAAATCCGATGGTCTGTTCTCCGCCGGGCGTGATGGTATAGTAGGAAGTGTTCTGGACTACCTGCTGTGCGATCAGATTTGACTCTGTCAGCTCTGAGAGCACAGATTGTATCGTGAAGTAGGAAGTGTATCCTTTATCCAGGAAAAAGGAACAGATCTGGGCATTTGTCAGCGAGAACTCTACTTTCTCCATCATATAGAGAACCATCAGTTTATACAGTGTATTGACATCAGACATAGTAAAAACCCCTTTCTGTAAAAATGTCCGTAAATTCTAGAGCAGCCGCCCCTGCCAGGTTTCAGCAAGCTTCATTTCGCGGTGAAGTGTGTTGAGTACCGTCCGTTTGGCCTGGCTCCATTCCGGGGCAATCAGCAGGGCCCTGGGGCCGTCTCCGGTGAGCCGATGGACGACAATGTTCGGCGAGAGATGTTCCAGGCAGCGGATCACGAGATGAATATATTCATCCATTGTCAGGATATGGAACGGATGAGCTGCGTAATAATCGGCCAGATCCGTATGCCTGAGTACGTGGAGCAGCTGCAGCTTAATGCCCTGAATATCCTGTCCGTTCAGGTAATCGATGGTCTGCAGAATCATAGCCTCATCTTCTCCGGGAAGTCCGAGGATTGTGTGGACAATGACTTCCAGACCCCGGGCGCGCAGGCGGGCTGCGGCGTCTTCAAAGCAGGACAGAGGATAGCCACGGCGGATAAAGGCAGCGGTTCCCTCATGGATTGTCTGAAGCCCAAGTTCTATCCAGACCGGTTTGATCTGATTCAGACGTTCGAGCAGATCAAGGATATCGTTTCCCAGGCAGTCCGGCCTTGTGCCGATAGAAAGCACAGCCACCTCCGGAGCGAGAATAGCTTCCGTAAATATTTTTTCCAGATAATCAACAGGTGCATAAGTATTGGTATATGCCTGAAAGTAGGCAATGTATCTGCCGACAGGCCGCTTGCGCCCCAGCAGTTCTTTCTGAGAGTTTATCTGATCTGAGATGGACTGGCCGGCCTGACCGGCGAAGTCCCCGGAACCGCCTTCACTGCAGAAAATGCATCCTCTTGTGCCGATTTTGCCGTCCCGGTTGGGACAGGTCATTCCGCCGTTGAGAGAAAGCTTGTAGACCTTTTCCCCGAACCGCTGCTTCAGCTCAAAGTCCAGGGAATGGTACGGTTTATCGCCCCATAACATATCAAAGGCTCCTTTATCAGTCATATCATAATTGGTGCAATGATAATAAAAAGCTGTTCTGAAAAAGCTGTAGTCAGCAAATTTTTGAAGCACACTTTTATTCTATCATAACATTTGAAGCAAACTAATTCAAGGTTACAGTTTGACGTGGCTGTTTGATGCTGTTACAATATTTTTAACCGAAGCAAGTAAGTCCCCTGCTTCAATTGCGAAAAGCAATAAGCAGCAGGTGGGAACCTGCCTGTATCAGGAGGAGTGCAGAACATGAAAAATAATGAAAAACGGAGAAAGAAAAAATTCCTGCCGGAAGATATCGGAACGCGGATTTTACTTGTAATACTGGGGATTCTGTGTATTGTGCTGATAGCAGCCATCGCGTGGCAGGAATATTATTTTACCCACACATACCAGAAGGGCGAGCTGGCCAAACTGGAGCAGGGGGTAGAAAAGCCACGGCTGAAATTCATGACGGAGCAGCCGGAAACTGAGGAATTATACGAGGATGAGACGGGGGATGGCAGTACGGCACAGGCAACCGGCATCTCCGCAGCGAAGAGAAAGAAGCGCCCGACAGTAGTTGAGAGTCAGGAGTCCATTACGCTGAAAACGCAGCTGACCGGCGTGCTGCCAGGGATCCACGGACCGGGAAAGACGGCGGCAGATCTGATTGCGCAGGCGAACCGGATGGCGCAGATGTACGATTATGACAGCGCGATTGAGCTGTTGGAGAACTGCACTTCCTATGAAGAAGATACGGATATGCAGGATGCTGTGGGACGGTATGAGACGGCGAAGTCCAGATGTGTGGAATATCCGGCAGATCAGGTGACACATGTATTTTTCCACACACTGATCAAGGATCCGGACAAAGCCTTTGACGGGGATCAGTATGAGGCGGGATACAATCAGTACATGGTGACAATCACGGAGTTTAACAGTATTATCCAGCAGATGTACGACAGAGGATACGTGATGGTGACACTGAATGATGTGGCTCCGGCAGTGACCGATACGGAAGGAAATACCACCTTTACTTCCGGTACAATCCTGCTTCCGGAGGGCAAAAAACCGTTTGTATTGTCACAGGACGACGTCTCTTATTATCATTACATGGACGGGGATGGATTTGCTTCCCGGTTGATTGTGGATGAGAATGGAGATATCCGGAATGAATATATCGAGGATGATGGAAGTGTTTCTGTGGGAGACTATGACATGGTGCCGCTGATTGATCGCTTTGTGGAGAAACATCCGGATTTCTCATATCGCGGAGCCAAGGGATATGTGGCGCTGACCGGTTATGACGGGATCCTGGGATATCGGACAGATCTCTCCTACAAGACAAGACAGGATCTGGATGTGTACCAGGAGGAGTTCTTTGCGCAGCATCCCAATTTCAGTGAGCAGGATTATGAGAATGAGTGCGAGCAGGCGAAGAAAGTGGCGGAGGCCATGAAAGAGGACGGATGGCTGTTTACAAGCCATACCTGGGGGCATGTGGGACTCGGAGAAAATGCCACGACATGGGAGCAGTTCAAAGCGGATACAGACAAATGGTCAGAGCGCGTGGAACCTCTGATCGGGGAGACGGATGTGCTGATCTATGCGTTTGGCGGAGATATAGGCGGCGTAGAAGATTATTCCGGAGAGCGGTTCGAATATCTCAAATCCAAAGGATTCGATTATTTCTGCGGCGTCGATTCGGCAGTGTACTGGCTTCAGATCAGGAACCGGTATGTGCGTCAGGCCAGAAGAAACATCGACGGATATCGCATGTACTACAATCCGGATATGCTGAGTGACCTGTTTGATGTGAGTGAGGCGTGGGATCCGAAGCGCCCGGCATACGTACCGCCGATCTGATGCGGTAAATAAAGACAGCAGAAACGAAATTATGGATATTCAGATACCTTGGAATCTCCTATACCCGTCTGATACGCAGGCAGATCCTTACAAGAAACACAGCCACCCGACCGTGTGAAAGTTGGGTGGCTGTTGTACTTTTCTGTTTTTACCGGCACAGAAACAATTCAAGAATAAAGACGGTGACGCAGGCGGCGGAAGAGACAAAGAACAGGCTCTTTCCAATCCATGCAGCGATCACTGCGATGATCAGGGCGGCCCATGCTGACCATGGGCTGCCTGTTACGTCCAGGATTGCCGGGAATGTCATTACTGCCAGTGTGACATAGGGAATATAGTAAAGAAACGAACGGAATGTCACGTTTTTGATCTCTCTGCGGATCAGTGTCAGCGGGATTGTCCGGATGAGTGTTGTGACAATGACCATGATTGCAATGTAGATATAAATATTATGCTTCATCTGTATCCTCCTTAACCGGGAACAGTTTGGCGGCGATCCCGGAAATCACAACGGTCAGGATAATGACCTTCATGCCGAAGGAGATGCCGCTCAGTGCAGGAATAATTGAGAAGATACTGCTGGCGATCATGGAGATTGCCACAAGTCCCGCAATTACGTGGTTTTTTCTGCACGGCGGGATAATGACCGCCAGGAACATGCCATAGAGTGCGACGCTGAGGGCCCGCGTGATGCGCGGCGGAAGCGCAGTGCCAAGTACTATGCCAAGGCAGGTGCCCAGTGCCCATCCGGGGATTGCAATGGCAGCCGCACCGTAAGTGTAGAACGGATTGAGTTTGCCGGGCCTCCCGGAAGAGATGCCGAATATTTCATCTGTGATAAAGAAACCGGTGAAAAACCGGTGAAAAATGGATGTCTCAGAAGAAAGTTTCTGGGACAGGGAGCATGACATCAGCAGGTAACGCAGATTGATGATTGCCTGCGAGACAGCCAGCTCAAAATAAGAAGCTCCGGCGCTGATGCTGGTGATGGCGGCCGCCTCGCCCGCCGATGTGAAGTTGGTCAGGCTCATGATCGTAGCCGGAAGCGCGCCGATATTGTTGTTTTTTGCGGTAATGCCCAGAGTAAAGGCCACGGCCAGGTAGCCCAGAGCAATGGGTATCCCGTCGCGTATGCCTTCCCGGAAGTTTCCGGTGTTTGTTTGTCGGTCTAAACTGTTCATAGAATCTCCCCCAAATAAAATTTAAATTAGGCGCACGCAAAATGCAGCGCGCTTATCCTGACAGGAATGCGATCTCCGGACAGGATGAAAACAAAGAAACATCTGTCAGCAACGAGTAAAAGACCGGCAGATGAAACGCGGTATCTGACTGTCTCTGTGGCAGTCTGGCCGCAAAAAATATTATAGGATTCTGCCGTCGGAAAAGCAACAAAAAGTGCAGATAATTCAAGAAGGGAGCCGCCGTACATCTGATGCATAAATATTCTATGGATATTCACTGCGTTTTCAGTGCAGAGACGGAGCAGAAGCCTGGTAACTGTTCACAGGTAATATTCCGTGAGGTGTTTTGCCGGGAATATGGCAAAATCCCGGGACATACGAAACCCTCCGGCTGATCCGGCAGTAGAATGCCTGCCTTCACATTTGAGTGTGGGTGTGCTATAGTTGAGGGGATTCAAAACAGAGAGAAATTATGTGATAAGGAATATATGGTAATGAAAAGGTAAACGAAACATCAGAGGTGCGCAGAAGAAATAGGTCATGCAGATGCATGACGCGCACCTTGCGGCAAGAATGCCGGAGCACTCTTGAATCCTGGAGAAATTTTCAGGGGAATACAGAAAAAGGAGAAAAACATGATCTCAAAGACCATGCGAACAATTCTTCATGCATTATCTTATGGAAATATAGAAGTGGAATCATCCCGCCGCCTGGTGGATTTGAAAAAACTGGACGTGATGCGGATTTTTCTGAAAAAACTGGATACCACGATTCCAAGCGGGGACTATCAGGTACCGGTGAGACTTTATTATCCCACTGAGGAAGCGATGAAGCAGGAGCAGGCGGAGAAACTTTCTCTGCCCGTGCTGCTTTTTTTCCACGGAGGAGGATGGGTGACAGAGAGCGTGGAGACTTACAACAGGGTATGTGCCAGAATGGCTCAGTCTACCGGACAGATCGTAGTGTCAGTAGAATACCGTCTGGCACCGGAGCATCGCTATCCGGTGGCATTTGAGGACTGCTATGCGGCAGCACGGGCGCTGTATACCGGAGACATTCTGAATGTAGATCCGGATCAGATTACGATTATGGGGGACAGCGCCGGGGGGAATCTGGCAGCGGCTGTGTGTCTGAAAGCCAGAGATACCGGCGATTTTGCACCGAAGCGCCAGATCCTGATTTATCCGGCGCTGAATAACTGTTACACGGAGGATTCGCCATATCTGTCGGTGAAGGAGAACGGCACGGATTATCTGCTGACAGCAGTTAAAATGGAGGATTATCTGAAATTGTATGAGAGCAGTCCGGCAGACAGGCAGGATCCCTATTTTGCGCCTCTGATGGAGACGGATTATTCCCGGCTGCCAGAGACGCTGATCCTGACAGCGCAGCTGGATCCGCTGCGGGATGAGGGGGAAGAATATGGCAGACGTCTGAAAGCGGCGGGCAATGCGGTGGAACTGCACCGGATTGAGGGAGCCATGCACGGATTTTTTGCGCTGGGGATCCGGTTTTATCACGTGCAGGAAAGCTTTGCGTATATGAACCAATTTTTAGAGCGTATTTGAACGCAGAACAAGCATTTCACGGCTTCAGGTGCGCGGAGCAGGCAAATCCCTGCTTGCATTGCGAATAGCCGCCTGGTATAGCCTCCGGCAGAATTGCAGAGCATTGATTTGTATACAGCAGACAGACGAATAAGAAGGAAGTGTTGAATGAATGAAGACAGAATATTCGAACTGGAGAAAACTGGACAATGCAGCGACAGCGTTTCCACTGGTGACCGGCAAGGATGATACGAGAGTATTCCGGTTTTACTGTCAGCTGAAAGAAGCGGCAGACGGGGAGATCCTGCAGCAGGCGCTGGATGAGACGATGAAGCAGTATCCTCTGTTTCAGGCTGTGCTGCGCAAGGGGCTGTTCTGGTTTTATCTGGAGCACAGAGAGCTTCGGCCGACGGTAAAAGAAGAGAGTAAGCCGCCATGCAGCAGGCTGTATATTCCAGATAAAAAATCGCTGCTGTTCGAGGTCAGTTATTATAAAAACCGCATTAATTTTGAAGTATATCACGCGCTGACGGACGGAACGGGAGCCATGCATTTTCTGCAGACACTGGTGCAGAATTATCTGATGCTGCGCTATCCCGAGGCTCATCTGCCCAGAGTGGGGGAGGAGGAGGATCCTGTTCAGGCACGGCAGGAGGAAGACAGTTTTTCAAAATATTATTCTGCGGAGAAAAAAGATGTGTGGGAACGGAAACCGGCGGCAGTGCGGCTTGGCGGAGAACGTCTGACCCATGAAAATATGCATATCACAGAATATGAGGTCTCGGTAAAAGAGATCCATGCTAGGGCGAGAGAATACGGGGTGTCGATCACAGTGTTTGTGACGGCGGCCATGCTGTGGGCGATCCATGAGGAAGTGCCGGCAAACAAGCAGAAAAGGCCCATCGCGCTGATGGTGCCTGTGAATCTGCGGAATTATTTTCCGTCCCAGTCCATGACAAACTTTTTCGGCTGGATTGAGGCCGGGCATACATTTACGGATGAAACGAAGTTTAGCGATGTGATAAACCATGTGAAGGAACAGTTTGAGAGCGAGCTGGTAAAAGAAAAAATTGCAGCGCAGATGAATGGGTTTGTGCGTCTGGAAAAAAATCCGCTTCTTCGGGCGGTGCCTCTGGAGATCAAAAGAGGATTTCTGATTGCGGGAGCCAATCTGGGCAGCCGGAGCGTGACAGCGGTTTATTCCAATATCGGTGTGATACGGTTCCCGGATATTTATCAAAATTATATTGAGCATTTCGGCTTTTTTACCAGCACAGGGATCCTACAGCTGTGTTCCTGCTCGTTTGGAGACCGGATGGTGTTCGGGTTTACATCCAAACTGGCGGGCAGCGGAATGGAACAGAACTTTCAGAAACGGCTGCGGGAAGAAAACATTTCGTGCATAAAAATGCAGAGTGATTTTCCGGGATGCGGCGCAGAGCAGAAAAAAGCGGGACGAAAAATCTTTCAGATATTTACCTTCCTGTGCATTGCGACGGCGGTGATTGGCGGTATGGTCAATTATCTGGCGGCAGGGAGACTTGACTGGGCGCTGTTTGTGCAGGCGGGCTGTCTGTGCTGCTGGCTGATTGTGGCTGTGGCATATCGGAAGCGGCGAAATATCCTGAAGAATGAAATGTGGCAGCTGTTCCTGGTGACAGTGCTGGGAGTCCTGTGGGATTACTGCACGGGCTGGCGCGGCTGGTCCCTGGATTTTGTATTTCCTGTCGGAGCGCTGGCGGTGCTGTGTTCCGTTCCTGTCATTGCAGGAGTGAACCGGCTGGAGACGGGAGAATACTTGTTTTATCTGATCCAGGCGGGGATTGCGGGATGCATTCCGGCAATCCTGGTATGCGCAGGCGCTGTGGGATTTACTGCGCCGTCCGTACTCTGCGGCGGCATCAGTTTTCTGACGCTGGCAGGGCTGTTTATTTTCCAGAAAAAGGATACGCTGCGGGAATTTCGTAAAAAGCTTCGGATGTAGAAATCGAAAATTGTGTCCAAAACACAGATGC
>CAKRNX010000043.1 GCA_934371475.1 uncultured Lachnospiraceae bacterium | reverse complement strand
CTGAGCGGCCTGTTCGCGCTCTGCCGCTTCCTCAGCCGCCACCGCCTTCTTCAGACGGATGCTGATCATGATCAGATGGTACACCTGATAGACAAAGAACAGAAGCATCGGAAGGATAATCACGGCCAGGAAGCCGGTACTGCCGGAGAGGAAGTCCATAACTCTGCCCAGTTTTGGCAGGCATCCCACATAAATACCTACGATATCTCCGTCAGAAATGATATGCTGGTCCGCAATACCGTTGTTGTTATCACCGATCGTCACATAGCTTCTGACATCTCCCTGCGCCTCAACCTCCTTGATGCGGTGAGTATTCAGCGCATACTCATTTTCAATAATGGTATGGAAACAGATAATGTCTCCCACCTTTAATGTCGAAGGATCACATTTTTTGATCAAAATCAGATCACCGGTCTCAAATACCGGCGCCATGGAATCAGACTTTACCACCAGCGGCGTATAGCCGAAAAGATTGGCCACATTCTGATTGTCTCTGGTCGCCATCGTCGTAAAGGCGTACAGAGCCGCAATCAGAATCACCGCCCACAGCAAAACACTTATCACAACAGTTCCCGCGCGTTTTAATACTTTCATCGTTTTCTCCCTTTTACTTTCAGTTTCCAGTGTCTTTATCTTCACAGACTGAACGCCGATCACATTTTCTCTGCCTGTTCCGGTCCCCGGCTTCTCCGGGGACTGCCGCACTCAGCCTGTACAGATTCTCTTTTCCTTTATTTTTCTGCTGTTTCTCCCGTAAACCGCAGCCGGATGGAATAATCTGCCGACTGCAGCCTGTCCGTACACGCCCCGTCAGTGCCTTCCAGCCAGATCCGCACTGCCACAGGCTTGTCCACGCCCTGTTTCAGATCAAACAACGCGTTGCGGTCAGAGAGCGTCATGCGCTCTGCCGCAGGCAGCCCGAACAGTTCCATGTCCTGCTGCTCCTTTCGCTCATCTTCCATTCCGGGACTGTAGATCCAGGTATGATCATCCGCCGCAAAGCTGATGCGCATTGCCCCCGGCAGTTCACTGTTCTTTGATGATACCTCTGTACCGTCCTGTGCCTGTTCACTGCTTGAGGCACTGGTCAGATGCACGGTCATATCCTTCTCCGCCATAAAATGAAGTGTAAATTCCAGATATGCACCGCTCGTATCGGGAACTGTTTTTCCGTTTTCAAATGTAAATGTCACACAGTCCGACGTTGTAACCGGCTCCAGCGGGACCTCCTTCATGGAAAATCCTTTTTCTTTCTCAATCCGCTGTGCAATCTCTTCAAACGAAAGTGTCTTCCTGTACTGATCAATCGTATCATGAGGGTCCAGATCCATCCTCAGATCCACATCCGCCACGATATCCAGTCCCATCGTATTGACCCGGGTATTATCGGCGATTGTGAACCATGCCGCCGTGGCCGCAGTCAGCGCTGCCAGCGCCAGCAGCAACAGCACAATCGAAATGTAAGCCCTGGTTTTTGCCCGGCCTGCTCTGTTTTCGGTTCTCTGCTCTGTCCGCTTCATCCGCTGCCGCCTCCTCCCAGTACACCGTAGAAGGCCAGATGCAGCTGTGCCGCATCACCGCTGATCCCGTCCGTACAGTCCGGATCGCACCCTTCCAGATAAAAATAAACATCCAGCGTGTAGATCCGGTTCGCCTCCATCACAAGCAGGGGTCTCTGCGGCAGCCCCGGCTGGTCGGCCGCCAGCGAAATCGTGTACTCATCCGCTATGACCGAAGGATCCGTCACCGCCGTAACCGTGCCGTTCCGATAGCTCAGCACCTGACCGTCTCCCAGCTGTCTGCCGTTTACTACCGTATTCTGATTTCTGATGCTCCCCGGATTGGACTCTTCACTGAGGCGGAAAATCACAACTGAAGAAGCATCTCCATCAAACATCAGCCCCAGCCTGGCCGCATTCAGAAGCCGGCCATCCAGGTTGCCGGCCAGCGCGCCGTCACTCTGATCCAGATAGAGGTTCATACGGCTCCCGTTCTCCAGTGCATCACCCACAGCCCGCAGATAAATCCGGCCGTGATAATAATACTGTTCATTTTCTACCGGTTCAAACACACTGGCCATGCCGTTCATTGTCACCGGCGAATAGACAAAATTTGTCAGATCCGACGTGGACACCGGCATCAGCTGTTCAAAATCCGTCTGATTTACCTGGCGGATCGCCGCCTCTTCCTGATCACGGAAGCCTGAACCCGGACTGCTGCTCACCTGAAGCTCCAGATTCTCTGTGCCGGTTCGCCCTGTCACTGTATCTGTGGAAACCGCCCGGTTTGATGTAAACCAGGCGTAGGCCGCTGCTCCCAGTGCCGGCACAGCTGCCAGTACCATAATCCACATCAGCCACCGTTTCCGCCTGCTGTGTTCCATCCCACACTTCCTCCCTACGTCTGTTCCTGCTGCACACCTGCAAATGCCAGCGCAATTTCTGTTCCCCGATTCTGTACCGGATTGGAGCAGTTCTCATCGCATCCCTCCAGATACAGCCAGTATTCGACAGCGGCAGTTGTGTCCGCTTCCATACTGCAGAGCATCTTCTCTCCCGCATGGTATTCCCCGTCATTTTCTCCGGTCTCCGCCATATAGGCGCCAATGTTCTCTGCCGGATCGGTCACATAATCGGCCTGACCGCTGCCTGCCACAGACGACACCACCGTATCTGCCCGTGGCACGGTCTGCGCCGCTGAAACTCCCGCTGTGGAGCCCAGCTCATCCAGTTTTAATATGTAAGTATGAACCTCCTGATCTTCTGTGGTAATTTTCAGACCAAGCCGCATGGCTGCCAGCGCCTGGCTGTCGCTCCCCAGACTCAGCTTCTCCCTGTCCAGATAGACATCACAGGCCGCATTCTCACATTTCAAATATACCGTGCCGTGGATCGTGTCCTGATCCACATCCTGATCCGCGTTCCGGTACAGGAGCGCAATCCCTGCTGCATTCTGCGCTGTCACTCTGTAAAAATGAGTCAGATCCCCCGTAGACAGAGGACTGAGCATTCCGGGATTTCCCTCCGGCCTCAGCTCGCACGTTGTATCAAAAGGGCCTTCCCGATCCAGAGAGATCAGAAGCACCGAATCCCCGCTGCCCACCGTTCCGGACATCGGTGTCACATTCGTAGAAGTCCGTCCTGTCATCGTAAACCATGCATAGGTACTCCCCGTAACGATCACTGCCGCCAGCACCAGCCACAGCAGTGCCGTCAGGGGGCGGCGGTTTCGCTGCTCCTGCCGCTGTCCCCGATCTGCCGCATACTCTGCTGATCTGTCCGCTTCTTCTGGCTTTTTCTGTCCGTCCTGATCCATCCGGGGTCACCTTCTTTCTATTTCACATATTTCCTGATCAAATGGATATTCGCAATCTGCTTTGCTGCTTGCTTTTTCCCTGTATCATTCTGAAACTCCTGCGAACGATATTGCAAGATTCCTCAAAGTCTGATCGCACAGATTCTCCGTGCAGTCCTCATCACACCCCTCCAGCCAGATATACACATCCACCTGTGTGGGCGTTCCCGCGCCGCCGTCCGTTCCTCCCGTCAGCGTACAGAGCTTCAGAGAATTTCTCTTCAATGACACCTTGCCCGTATTGCTGTCATAATTGCAGTACGAATCCGACGTGTACGGTGTGAACGGCACTGTACTGCCGTCTGTTCTGCTGCTGTCAAGCACATACCCTTCCTGTCCGGTCATCGTATTATACTCGGCCTGCGGATTTTTTTTATGACTGATTTCAAAAATATATTCACCGGCCGACGCCTGATTTCTGCCGGGTCTGTGTACGACCAGCCCTACACGGATCGCTGAAGAGATCGGGTTCTTCTCATCGCTGTCCTCAAATCCAATGTCTGACAGATACACGTCGCTGCCGGTTCCCGTGGTGCGCAGAAACAGGCTTGTCTTATAATACTCACTGCCTGTATCCGACTCGAAAAGCCCGGCCACCAGCGCCGGCTGATTCCCTGTCCCCTTTACAAACTCCACGGCTTTCTGAAATCCTCCGCTGATCCGGTTCGTAGATACCGGATACAGCCGTCCTTCAAAGCTGTCCAGCACCGCCGCAGAACCGTACTGTCCGCTATAACTGCTGGAAATCTGCAGGCTGACTCCGGCTCCCGCCGCCATCCGCACATTTGTTGTACGCCGCCCGGTATTGTACACATACCAGGCATACACCGACGCCGCGGCAGCCACCAGTGCAATCAGCAGCGCCACCAGCGCTGCTGTAAGCCTGCGCCAAAGCTGTCCCGCGCTGGCTGAACTGTTTGAACTGTCCTGTGTCTGCAATGGTCTGTCCGCCTTTCTGTTCTCTCGTTTTCTTTTGTCATCCCTGTCATTTTTTGCAGCCTTCTGTCCTGTCACACGGACCCCCCCCCGCCATCATAATCCGGCGTTTGTTTCCGCTTTGCGTCACACAATGATTGCAAATAACGTAAATCCTGCAAAAAACTATTCCCATACTACCATACCAAAAAACAATTTTCAACCATTCAGGAATGCTCCGGCAGCCGCAACGTCCGTTACCTGTCAGGATTCTTCCATGAGCCTATGTTAGAGCTTACATTCCGTGCGACATAAAAATACCGCCAGCCGACTATCGGCTGACGGTATTTTATTATTTTTCATTGATCTCCTGACGTGCAGCGCACCATGCTCCGCTTCATGGCAGATCAGTTTCCGGATTTCCTGAGGATAACACGAATTGTCATATGCTTTGCAGCTCTGATCTTTTCTTCACAGACGAAGCATCACTGCTGCTCTCCTCCTACATCTGTCACACCGATGATCCCAAGATAAACTTTCGCATTGGTGTAAATCAGATAGTCGGATGTATCTGCGGTCAGCAGATCCTGGCCTTTCTGATTTTTCAGAGTCGCAGACAGCGTCACCTTATAGTTCGCATACTGGCTGCCATCGATGTTAACCAGATCCGCTCCCGTCTTAACCTTATAAGTAATGTTAATCAGCACGGGGGTATTCATAATCTCGCTCACCTGATCTTTCGTCAGCCTGATCCTGAATCGGAACCTGCTGCCACCGTCCGTAAGGCCAAGGCCGGCAGAGGTTGTATCTGCCGATGCGCCGCCGGATTCAATCATAAAATCAGAAAGGTAGCTTCCGATTAACACATCCTGATACTGCTTTGCATCCGTTTTTCTGGCGAGCATCAGCTCTCCTTCCAGATAGTACGGATACCTGTCAGCGGACTCCCTGTCCAGATTAAGTCCCGGTATATCCGCCGCATCAAACAGCGCCCTGGACCTGATCTCCATCGGCGCATCATTATTCTCACGGCCATTCAGTCCCAGCTGGCTGGTGTTGCCATCTTTGCTGGTGATATTGCAGGAATCATACGTCAGTTTTGCCTGTCCCTCTTCGATCCGGTAATACAGTTTATTTTCCGGTTTTGTCGCGGCAGTGATGCAGCTGCTTCCAAGGCTGTCCTGCTGATAAGCCATCACGGCGTTCACCTTAAACTGTACTCCCTGTGTGCTGTCACTTCCACTTGTACGGGAAGGGAACTGCTCATTCAGTTCAGCTGAACTGTAGCTGAAATCCAGCTCGGCAGTAATCGTGGCGCCTGTATACTGGTTTCCCAGTGCCCTGACGGTGATAAAACAGCCATTCTCACCAAACTGTGTGGTGAATCCATTTCCGCTGTCCAGGTCTGTCACCGGATTCAGCCGTGTCGATGTCACAGTTCCATTCGCATCTGTCTTTTCCATCGTCAGCGAAGCAACCGATACCGCACCTTTCCGTTCCACCGGCTTTCCATCCCGGTCCACCAGCTGAACAAAATACTGGTAATACACAGCCCGATTGTTTACATACTGCCCAAACTCCTCTTCCTTTGCAGCAGCTGTGATCCTGGAAGAAACATTTACCCGGATCGTATCATTACTGCCGGACTTCATTTCCGTGGACTGATCTGCGCTCACCGAATTCAGAGAAAGGCTGTTAATCTGATAGAAATCACCCACGATATAAACCTGCTCACAGGTTCCGGTTACTTTTGTCGGTATCTGCGCGTTCGCATACGTTTGGTTCAGCTCAACCTTTGTATTGATCATTGGCGTGCTGTCACTTCCCTGCGTGCAGTTCATCACCAGATCGTACTGCTCCTTCACAGGAAGGATCTCATTGGCACCACACTCCGTATTCAGATTAACCGTATAATACGTCGTATTCTGCGGGTCATCGGATGTCTTTGGTGCATAGTAAACAAATGCTTTCTTATCCTCATCCCAGATCCGCAGCACAGCCGCAGGATCCTCCGCATCTGCCGCCCTGAATGTACCCTCGGCGTTTTCTGCCGCCGTCAGCGGCAGCAGGTCACAGATGTAGGCTGCGTGCCCCTGACCGGCCAATTTCTGAAGATCCAGCCTGTCTCCCTTTTCTGTCAGTATGCCATCTTTGATCAGATCCGCAAGTGTGCTCTGATAGTAAGATGTCTGGCTCCCATGTGTGTTCCGGTCCACCACCGTCAGATGGATCGTGCTCCTGTCAAGAGTCTGAAATTCGCCGAGAGCAACGGTTTTATCAAAATTCCAGAGCAGGGAGTCTCCATTCTCAAGCATGGACTGCCACTCGGACACCATCCACTGATATGTATACGAAATCTGTGCGGTATAGTTCTCACCGAAACTGTTCAGAGTCGCCTTTGTTCCGATATTGCCCGGCTCATATCCCACCGCCCCGTTTACAATTTTGACAGAACATTTCACATCCATCAGTTTTTTAACCAGCACCGGAATATACAGATGATACGTATCTTCCTCACTTACCGGGCTGGTATAAGAAACATCCAGAATCGTGATCTGATTTTTGTTATTATCATATTTCCCTCGGTTGATCTTCACGCCGTCCGCCGCAGTCCATGCCATGGTCTGCTCGTCCGATGCCACCGCGGACCATGTCCCATTCTCATATCGGTAGGTCGTCGGTGCGATAGAAGCATAATAATGCTGCTCCTGTGTCTGTCCTGTATTAGTCAGTATGCTGATATAATCGTTGATCAAGCCATTGAGTTCACTCCTGGTCGCCGCATGCAGGATCAGGATCGGAAAATCGCCATCGTTGTAACTGCTGTCCTCCGTTTTATAACAGGACAAACGACTCTGATAACCGCCGCCTGAACCGAACTGTTTCATAACAGCATCCAGGGAACGGCTCCGATCCCCGCCATAATATCCCTTCATCAGAGACGACTCCATCAGCGTATCCGATATGATGCAGTCACGGACTGCCTTTTCCTTCCCCATAACAGCGCCATCGCCGGTCAGGCGGGTACTGCCCGCCGTAATTACGGCATCCGGTTTGCAGCCAATCTCGCTGCTCTTTTCTGCCTTCCCAGTGTAGTCCGCATAGATCACATAGCTGTTCCCGTCTTTTCCCGCACCGATATTCTTGACCGCAGAGTAATCGCCATGACAGGAAACCGCAGTCAGCCGAACTTTATTTCCATTCGCATGTCCGACCCAGATACCGCAGGGTGAGTCCTCCTTTATGACGGCATCTGCCGCAACCGCAAGGCTGCTGTAGGGAACGTAAGTCCCGTCATTTAACTGCAGACCAATATCCCCGCCTGATAACGAATCGAATTTACTGTTATCAAAGCTATTCGCTATTTCATTGCCTTTTAGCAGATAACCGACCACATTGTTTTTGCTCAGCAGCTGATAGCCATCCAGTGATCCGCTCAGCGTTCCGATCAGGCCGCCGGTATTCAGATAGGCATTTCCGCCTTTATCTTTACAGTTTGCCAGATAAGAATCGCAGATCTCCACATTCTGCGCGCTGACATTTCCGCCGACGCAGCCAATCATCCCTCCCATATTTTTGGCTGCGATTTTAACCTGGCTCACAACCACATTCCGGATATTGGCTGAACCGGCATAACCGGCCAGTCCTCCGTTATAACCGTTTACGTCTTTGCTTTTAACCGTTGTTCCGTTCATCTTGATCTGTGCAACCGTAACCGGCGTCTCTTCCGTTCCCGTCACCCGCAAAGCGGCATCCGTCATGCCGACCAGGCCGCCCAGGCCGCCGCCGCCGCCGGTTCTTGCCGTCAACATGCCTGTTTGGGCACTGCCGCCCCTGATTGTGCAGGAACCGGCGATGTAACCGCCGAACAGACCGCCATTCTGCACATTGTACATCGTGATATTCTTTGCCGTACAGTTTTCAAATTCGACCGTTCTTTCTTTTTCGTTCGGAGAAGTTCCGGCATTATCTGACCTTCCGATGAAAGCTCCGCAATGGTTCATCTTGTATAATGCATTGCTGTCTGCAACACCGGCCGTCATGCCCGTCACGCTGCAGTTTTTAAATTTTATCTGCTTATTACCTGTAGTACTGCTGCTCATATACCCAAACAGACCGGCGGCCCGGTCAGCCTGATCCAGTGTGATATCTGATGCCGTCACATGGTCAAATGTCAGTTTATTGGGACTGTAAGCTCCGTCCCTGGCAAACGCCACGCCAAGTGATATGCCATCTCTGCTGATGTTTCTTTTTAAAATAACATCCTGAAAACTCAGATTTTCCACTGTATAATTTACACTGCTGTTTGCAAGGCACTGTGTAAAAAATCCGGCCTGCGTTACATAAATTTCATTGCCTCCGCTGTACTCGTTAACAGTCCGGCTGTAATGGACAACTGCTTCGTTTCCCTGGATTGCCGGATCATTTCCCGGGTCTTTCAGACGCAGCGCTCTGGCCTTGGCCACGCTGAGTGTCGCTTTCGTTGTCGGATCCCCGTATCCATAGCCAATTCCCCGGAATCCATTTCCATAAGAACGCAGATTATAATCCTTTTCTTTAAAAACAATATTTCTGCCTGAACCGGTACTGTCTGATGTCAGCGAATATGCCGCAGCTTTCGCATCAACATCACTACTGATGATATAAGTGGAAAGATAACTGGCCGAATGGTTTCGACGATCAATCTCTGTTCCTCCTGCCGTAATTCTTCCGCCCCAGTAGTCTTTTTCATCTGTACCATCTGCCTCGCTCCGCTCGTCACTTCCCACACCGTCATAAGTCCCGGTACGCGTCCGCCCGTAGTAGGAAGCATCCATGAAATTACTGCCTGCTTTATAATCTTCATTGGAAACTTTAGCTCCAAAACCGGAATTGACAATCGCTGACAAAATCCATATCGCCTGCTCAGAATCTATCGTAATTGTGCTGTAAGGATAAATGCTGATCTTATATGTCGAAACCACTTGATTCCCTTGAATCTTCAGCTTATCGCTCCCGTTCAGTTTCGGGATTTTATAATTTTTATCGGTATTGTCCCCCATACCGACGCACGTAGCTTCTTCTGCACAGGCATAACCGTCAAACACCCGGCCAACGTAAGGATTCCAGTAATAGTATGTATTTCCTTTACTCACTTCCGTATCGGTCGCCTGTTCGGAAACCGCAGTCAGGCCGGCAGATGAAATATTGCGGAACACTATGCCGCCGCCCTTTTTCCCTGCATCTTTTGACACACTTGTGTATCCGCCCACCATGCCGACATAGCCGCCGACCGCCGTATAGTTCGCGGCAGATCCTTTGTTCACAGAGTTCACTGTGAGGGTCACCCTATCGATAATATTGTCGCCGCCGATCACCCAGCCGATCACGCCGCCAAAGAAATCTCTGGCAGAACTTCCTGCGAAGGTAACCTGATCAAGAACAACGGTCAGATTTTTCACTACGCTGCCCTGACTGTAACGGATCAGGCCGCCCATCGCACCGGTTTTATTCTCCCCTGTCAGGGTAATCGTGCGCTCCGGATTGTCTCCGACAATCACACCGCTGAATGCGCGGGACACATCCTCACTGCCAAACCCGGTAAACTGGCCTGCGTTTAATGTCAGATTTTCTTTAATAAGAAAATATCCGTTGCGAAGATATGCCATCACCGCCTCATTCGGCACCGAGTAGACATCTGTGCCCTGCTTTTCCTGATATCGGTTTCCCTTCCGTTCTGCCTCCAGCCACACACTGTCACCATGTTTGATGATAACCACATCGTCGTCCGTATCTTCTGTATGAACCGAAACATCCCCCTGCCCCTGCAGCTTCGTCCGCAGCACTGTCTTGTTGATCTTGAGCGCTACACCGTTTCCGGAAGTATTATCCAGCAGCTTCATTACCGTCATCATCTGGTCTTCGCCGGTGAAAAGAGTCTGTATATTGACAGTTTCATCCTTCGACGAAACATCCTGTATGATCCACGGATGGCCGTAGGTTCCGCAGCCATCCACCAGATAGACTGCCTTCTGGTTGACGTCCAGCTCATAATAAGAGTTTTGGGCATCTTCAGGATGCCAGATATACGGCAGATACCCGGAAAAATCCTGCGCACTGTCTGCCGGGCCACCCGCACCGACATAAGAACCCGCTGTTGTATTTCCGAAAGTATCCAGATACCATACCTGGCCGGTGCCGTCCTGCGCGCTGTAAGAATTTCGATTGTGCCGGATCGAAGGTTTCACACCGTTGGAAATCTCCCGTCCAAATGTCACCTTATCTGTCGTTGTCTCAAAGTTGTAGCTGCCGCCGCTGGCGCCGTCCCCGTACCGGAACGCCGTCGCAAAGATCGCTGTCCGGAACAGTGCATTTTCGCCCTTGCGGTTCAGATCCATGTTGGCAAATTCCAGACTGATTTTCTGTGCTGTCTCCGACCCGACCTGCCCCATCAGAGCGGCGGCGACGGGTGTTTTCTCCGTATATTTCTCCCGCGTGTACGTTACGTCATTCATGGAAACAGCTGTGTTGCTCCCGACCGCATTGATCAACAGAGGCAGATCCTCACCATCTTTACACCGGATCCCGTCCAGAGTCAGCCCCGAGATGGTGATGCCTGCCTGATCCGTCTTTCCCGTCTCCTGCGCAATATGATCACAGATCAGCGCGCCTGCTTTTCCATCCTCATATGTTCCAAATGTACCGCACAAAGTCAGATTCGTGACTGTAAATTTCTGCACAATCTCGGAAAACAGCCCTGTCTGCATCTGATAGTGCTGCAAATTGGCATCCGAATACGTTTTCTCCGTATTCGCATTCATGTTCTCGTAATCAAATGTCACTGTGGCATCCTGAATCGTCAGAGCCCGCGCCATCGGATAGTAGGAAACTCCTGTCAGATCAATCTCTCTGGTCAGCTTCAGGTCATCGTTTCCCTTGACAAAATACTGTTTCAGATTCTCCTGCGCATAGATATACAAACTGCGCAGAAGCAGTTTGCCCGGAGTATCAATGTCAGTCACCGGGGTTCCTTCCACCTGCCTGCGGTAATAATCTATATTATAATAGTAGCGGGTGTTTTTGTTGATGTATCCCTTGCTGCCATTCACTGTACAGCTGTTTCTCCAGGTATTGCAGCCGTTCTGATCGATCAGCGTCACTGCATCGGCATCCAGGGCTGTCAGCCCGATGGAAAGAACAGCATTCGTTCCGTTTTCTCCGTATTTTGTTTTGCCGACCATATCATCAAAGTAATCTCCGCCCGACAGACTGACCGTCACTGCATTCTCGTCAATGACCAGTCCGTCCTTCCGGATTTCGATATACGCCTTATCTTTTCTTTTATTTGCTTCATCCGTCACTGCAGAACAGATCAGCAGTGCGGACGGATTATCCGCATCTGTGCTTCCCTGAAACGTATTGCCTTCTGCAAAATGGATGCCTCCTGCCCCTCCCTGTGTACCATCGCCAATTTTCCAGTATTCGTCTGTACTGTAGATGAGTCCTCCAAACTTTCCCTCCACGGACAGACTGGAGTTTTTCACAGTAAGTCCTGTCACTGTCACGCTGTCTGCTGTGTTATCCGCCTTTCTCCAGTAATAGCCCAGCAGGCCGCCGGCGGTCCCGGCCGCATAGCTGCTCATGGCAAGCCTGTCAATCGTCAGACCGCTGATTGTCACACTGCCGTCCAGGCATCCGATCAGGCCGCCAAACAGGGCATTTGAAACATCTGAGCTGTCTGAAAATTTGCTGTGTACAATGCTGGCTCCGGAAATGCCGCAGTCTGTCACACTGACAGATGCCCCCTTCTCACCGGCAGCCAGATAGCCGCCAATCGCAAATTTCCAATATCCCGATGCACTGGAAATACTGCCCTGCATGGAACACCCGTCAAAAACGACCGTACCTCCCGCACGTCCGGCCAGACCGCCGATGCTAATCACGCCCATGTCATCTCCGCCGGCTCCGTCCCGGTAAACCGTCGCTGTCTTTACTGTAACGTTTCGGAATGTCGCGCCATCCGTATATCCTGTGACTGTGCCGCAGAGCACATCCGTTCCCTGTGCGACATTATGAAAATAGACAGAACCATCCAGCGTCAGGTTCTGCACCGTTCCATTACAGTACGGGAAAAATCCAATCCTGGAATGATTGTAAAGCTGTCCGATCCCGACCGTGGCACTGCTTCCGTCAGAATTTTCGGCAGGTGACCCGTCGGCCATATAACCGTAGGCCTCGCCGGCAGCCAGCCGTATCGTGCAGCCATTTCCCTCAAAAGTTCCACTGTAACTCTGACTTCCGTTATCACGGAGCATCGCATAGATCCCTGTCCCCGAGAGATCTATCGTCTGTCCACTGAGACTGCTGTCTACTGTGATATTGCCCGATAACAGTCCTTGATCCCTGCCCTGCTGCATCCGGATCGCCAGCGCCGCCAGATCACGTTTGCTGCCAATGACCGTCCCCGTATCCACGACCGAAAACTGATGGGAAGACGGATCAAAACAGAACAGCGCAGTTCCATCCGCACTGTTACTGCCGCCCTCTGTCAGACTGCTGCCATCCAGACGGATCACCTCGCCATAGCTGCCCACATCACTGACTGAAACAGCCTGCGGACGGATGAATTTCCAGTCATAGCCCTCGCCGCCGTTTCCGCTGCCGGATCCCATCGCATAGACAACCGTGCCGTCAATCTCACCCGCAATCTGACCGCAGGCCGTTCCCGTGCCCTTCACAGAAAAAGCGGAAAGGTCTGTCGTACCGCTGATGCGCAGAGCGCCGCCGGCGGCCTTTCCCAGGATCCCGCCAACGCCAAGATCCGGAGCGTAACCATTATCACTGCCCTGGATGACGGTTGTGCCGGATACAGACAAAACATGACCCGCTCCGCCCGGGCTGCCAAGCTCTCCCACCAGGCCGCCAAAGCAGCCGCCCGCATTCAGGCTGTTCGTCAGATTTACGCTTACTGCAGCTCCCGCAATCTCCACATAGGACGGTCCCGCTGCCGCAAGCGCGTGATCCGCTCCGCTCCCGGCCACAAAACCGATCAGGCCGCCCATTGCCGTCACAGAGCCATTTTCGCTGACCGAAACCACAGGAGCCTCCATCCGGAGCGTCGAACTCTGCGAGCTGGCGCTGTACTGCCCGATCAGGCCGCCAAACTGCCAGCCGCTGCCACTGTGGGTGATGCCATTCAGCACCGCATGTTTAATCGTAAATATGCCTCCGTCAGGACAGTCCACATTCAGGGCACCGAACACGCCGCCTGTGTGATTGCCACCTTCAAGCGCCAGATCCTGAATCCCGAGATTGACCAGGTCAGGCGTCACAGAGGCATCCGCATAAACTGCCCTGCCGATATATCCTCCACTCTCGGATACGCCCCGCACGCTGCCTTTGCGCGTTACCGGCTGATCCAGCGTAATCTTCGGATTCTCAGCCGTACCGACCAGGCCGCCCGCTGCCATTCCATCAGCTGTCGCCGTGACGCTGCCTGTCAGGCAGAGTGCCGCCTCAACAGTCAGGCTGGCACCAGCCTTCATTTCCCCGATCAGACCGCCGGCGTGTCCTCCTGTGCTGGAGATCGCATGAGCGATCTCAGAAGTGCCATTCGCATCCGTATATGCGCTGATCGTCAGTGCAGCGCCTGCTTCCATCGTATTGCAGAAAAATCCCAGATTGGCTGTACCCATGAGGGCGACCTGCGCCGAAGCCCTGTTTTGCACGGAAAGAGTCAGCGCGCTGTCTGCCTCCATCGTCCCGATGATGCCGCCAAAGCTCAGTTCTTCCTCATCTCCCTGATCCGCATTTATGATCAGTGAGATAGCAGCACAAACTGCCGTTTCCGTGCTGCTCCCGTCCGTTTCTCCTGTTCCCTTATTCCGATTCACAAAATACTCTGCCAGCAAAGGAGCCTTCATGTTCCCTCTGGATTTCAGGTAAAGCCCCTCTCCAATCCTGGCACTCTGATCGAGATAATTAAAAAAAGAACGGTTGATCGGGATATCAATGCCGCTTTGGTAACTGGTAATCGTGATAGTGCCCTGAAACGGATGGTTCTGATCTCCAAGCCCCTGAAATGTATTCCCGTCAACTGTCTGTGTCAGATCAAACGGTGTATTGTCATTACGTGTGATAATAATCGCCGCATTCTGGTATGTTTCAGCAGGCTGCAAAGACAGATTAATAAAATCTGCCGTACTCTTAAGCTCTATCGTGCCGCTTGCCCTTGCAAGCTCGCCCTCACTCTCCGTCTCATCAAACAGATCCAGGTCTGATTCCTGTTCGGTTTCTGCCTGCTCGGTACTGTCCGTCTCCTCATCCAGAATGATATCATCAACTATGTTTTCATCCTGCCCCGGCTGATCAGCCCCGGTATCGTCCGGATCAATCAGCTCCGCATCATTTCCATCCGGGCTTTCCGGCTCTGCAATGCTCGGATCCGGATCTTCCGGTTCTGCGTCATTCTGGCTCAAATCACCCGGCTCTGTCTCATTCCCGCCCAGGTTACCCTGATCTGCAGCCTCCTGCACCGACAGATTTACCTCCGATCCGGCCGCCGCAGACACTTCCTCTGCCGTTGCCGGTGCGGCAACCGTCTGCATCAGCAGCACTGCCGCCAGAATTCCTGCAAACCGTTTTTTATTTTTCCATCTCAGCATAGCATATTCCCCTCTGGTCTATTCCCCTTTGGAATTCTTAAATTGAATGTACCCTTTGATCGTCTCCCAGTCCTCAGACAGCTCACCCGCCGCATACGTGCGGTAAAACTGTATCGTATACTGCTGCGGAGTCCCGGCCGCTCCCAGATGAAGCGTGACCGATTTGACCGTTCCATTCTCTGACACCGTCGGATTTCCCATCTGCTCAAGGAACCACCTGTCAATCTCCACCCTGGAAGAATCCCAGCTCAGGACACAATCCTCCTCCAGATGGCCGGAAATACGGTAATTCAGAAGATCCAGCGTTTTTCCCGCCTGTGCAGCGCTCATTTCCGTATCCAGAAAACTGCCGCTCCAGTTGCTCACCGTACTGTCGGCAGCAAGCAAAATCAGACGCCCCAGCGGTTTGTATTCGCTGCGGTTGTCCGGCACGGCCGTGATCCTGATCCGGTACTGGAGAATCTCATCTCCGGTCAGCGTAAACGTATATGTCTGATCCTGCGCCGCGCCTCCGGAAAGAGAAGCTTTTACCGTATATTTTCCGTCCGTCAACGCAGTTTCATTCACCTTCAGATTGCTCCCGAGCGTCGGATCAGTCACTGTGCTGCCCTTCGAATCCACCAGCTCAGCCGTAAAAGTGTACGAAATATTTTTTTTGTCATACTTCGTTGTGTCATTTTGCAGATGGTTTGATACTTTCACAGAAAATACCCTTGCCGTATCATTTTTTCCAAAAGATTTTACTCTGCTTTGCAGCGACGACACATTCTCATACTGCACAAGAGCATCTGAAGTAAAATACTGCTCAGACCCCCGCACTGTAACCACACGTTTGGCACTGCTCAAGCTGGTATAAGCCGCCATCGAATAAGAAATGACAGCGACAGCTGCAAGAAGCAAAAGATAAACCGCAATCAGCTTTGTCCTCTTTTTCAATGCAATTCCCCTCTCTGATCCTATCGGCTGGCAGTCAGATAAACCATATCCGTTTCCTTTCAAAAGGCAGAAGGATGATGTGTCGCCCCGCTACCGACAGGTCGGCTTCCCGTTTCGGGCATTTTAGGATCAGCCCCGCCGTCTATTTTGCCAGCTCGTCCGCGATCAGCTCCGCCACGCCGGGGGTGTAGGCATCCGCCAGGCACTGCACGGACGGCAAGGCAGACGCCATGGCA